>DMOB01000085.1:0-1504 GCA_003452475.1 Acidimicrobiaceae bacterium
ATTAGATATGGTTGTTTAGTCCTTGCAGATGGAAGTGTTTTCGAAGGTGAACTCATAGGGGCAGAGCGTGAGGTGGCTTCGGGGGAAGTCGTATTTAATACTTCTATGAGTGGATACCAAGAAGTTATCACTGACCCGTCGTACGCAGGTCAGATAATAAACTTTACCTACCCTCACATCGGCAACTACGGAGTTAACAGCAACGATGTTGAAAGTAAGCGTTCTCATTGCCGAGGGATTATTATTCGCGACTTAGCTCGGCGACACTCGAATTGGAGAAGCGAAGACGATCTTGATTCGTACTTGAAACTTGAAGGAGTTCCCGGTATCGCTGGTATCGATACTCGCCGGCTGACACGTCACATCAGAAATCATGGATCAATGTCTGGGGCCTTTGGCGAACTGAACGAAAAAAAATTGGGTGAGGTTGCTGCTGCTGAACTCGGAACGAGTGGCATCGATTTAGTCAGTCAGGTCAGTACGAAATCTCCATACACAGTGGGTAATGGACCATGGCGAGTAGTGGTGTATGACCTTGGAGTTAAGCAGTCGATTCTTGAACAGCTCGGGAGAATTGCGACAATTGAGGTCGTTCCAGCAGATACAAAACCGGAAGAAGTCATTAGGCGAAATCCGCACGGCGTTTTTTTGTCAAACGGGCCCGGCGACCCAGAAATGGCGGGCGCTGTTGTTTCGGCGATAAAACAGTTCCTAGGGGTAATTCCTGTGTTTGGTATTTGTCTCGGGCACCAAGTGTTATCTTTGGCACTTGGAGGCCGCTCATTTAAAATGAAGTTCGGCCACCACGGTGGGAATGTTCCCGTTCGGAATGAACTTACAGGCAAGGTTGAGATAACAAGCCAAAACCACAACTTTGCAATTGAGTCGGGATCGGTACCGGGAGTCGTGGAAACCCATTTTTGTCTCAACGACGGCACTCTTGAAGGGCTTCGATGTCAAGATATCCCAGCGTTTAGCGTTCAATACCATCCGGAGGCAAGCCCAGGCCCTCATGATTCCAGATATTTATTCGATCAATTCGCAGAGCTTATGAGTTCATTCCATGGAGATCAAAGTTAATGCCGCGTAGAGATGATATTGAAAGCATTCTGATAATCGGCTCTGGCCCGATCGTAATTGGTCAAGCTTGTGAATTTGACTACTCAGGGACACAAGCGTGTCGAGTGTTGAGAGACGAGGGTTACCGAGTGATCCTCGCTAACTCGAATCCAGCGACAATTATGACTGATCCAGATATGGCTGATGCTGTGTATATTGAACCCTTAAATGAAATGGTTTTGGACAAAATATTAAATATTGAAAGACCAGACGCATTATTAGCCACAATGGGCGGGCAAACGGCACTTAATCTTGCTCTTAAACTTGCTGAAAATGGGTCTTTAGAAAAATACGGTGTCGAATTGATAGGAGCTAAACAAAGTTCTATTGAGATTGCGGAGGATAGAAGTAAATTCAAAATCGCTATGAATGAACTCGGTTTAAA
>DMOB01000085.1:1574-1812 GCA_003452475.1 Acidimicrobiaceae bacterium
ATGACTGATCCTGAATTTGCTGACGCGACTTACATAGAGCCGTTAGACGTCGCTGTGCTAACTGCGATTATCGAAAAAGAGCGTCCGGACGCAGTATTGCCAACTCTTGGTGGACAGACGGCTCTCAACCTAGCGACAGAGCTCGCCAACGCAGGTGTCCTAGACAAACATAACGTTGAGATGATTGGTGCGAGCAATGACGCTATTAAGACTGCGGAAGACCGTGATCTTTTCCGCA
>DMOB01000085.1:2141-2716 GCA_003452475.1 Acidimicrobiaceae bacterium
GCAATGGCTGAAATTGGGATTGAATGCGCTCGGTCTGAGATAGCTCACAATATAGAAGAAGCGCGCGCAGCGCTAAAAGAAATTGGTCTTCCAGTCATTATTCGACCGGCTTACATTCTCGGAGGTAAAGGAACTGCGTTCGCATACACGTTAGAAGAATATGAGAAAGTAGCAGCGTTGGGACTAGAGGCGAGCCCTATCTCTGAGATTTTGATCGAGCAATCCATTAAGGGCTGGAAAGAATTCGAGCTTGAAGTGATGCGCGATCATGAAGATAACTGCGTAGTTATCTGCTCGATCGAAAACGTCGACGCGATGGGTGTTCATACAGGTGACTCGATCACTGTTGCACCCGCTCAAACGCTTTCTGATGTCGAGTATCAAACAATGAGAGACTCTGCCTTCGCTTGCATTCGCCGCGTGGGGGTGGAGACTGGCGGTTCAAACGTTCAATTTGCAGTGCACCCCGAAACCGGACAGCAAATAGTTATCGAAATGAATCCACGCGTCAGTCGCAGCTCAGCCCTAGCGTCTAAAGCCACAGGTTTCCCAATAGCAAAGATTGCTGCCCGCCT
>DMOB01000133.1:0-7351 GCA_003452475.1 Acidimicrobiaceae bacterium
CAACGACAAATCACAATTATTGAATGAAACTTGATTGCTCAATGAGCGGTGTTCGCAATGGTGAAAACAACGGCAGGTTTTGTGGGACGAAAGCATTGGATTAGCCAAAAATCAGAACAAATCCAATGCCGAAACCTAACAAGAGAACGAACATCACGAATCTATTCACTCAAACACCCAACTCATTTAATAGAGGCTTTTCTCCAACTCAGCTGTTTAAATTTCCAGAAACGCGTCAAATCTTGCGTTTTGTAATCATAAACCTAGATCAGATCAAAACCAGCGCATCCGCAAGGGTGTCAGTATGGTGGCAGCCACTTTAATGGTCATCGCTTGCCTGCTTATTGAGATGAAATCCCCAACAAACTATTTCTATGGGGAAATAGAATATTCAATACGACCTTGAGAATTTTTAGACAAAGCTGGCTCAGCTTCGGTTCAGTTTTCGAACCAGTTTTAATTCCTATCCGAACTGGTACACCGTAATCGATGCCCCCGGTAAAGAAACCAAGCCTATGATTACTATAAACCTCACAAATTTTGGGTTAATAGTAAGCAAACAACGTTGATCAGGGGACTTTATAATGGCAGCAGATTTTTTGGCTATGAATGAGAAAGCAATCAAAGAATTTCGAGAAAACGAAGGAAAGTGTGGCCCGCCATTTGAAGGAAGCCCGATTGTGCTCGTAACTATGAGAGGCGCTAAGTCTGGCCGAGAATTATGCTCACCTCTTGCCTACACAACCGATGGCGACGATCTTGTGGTCATAGCGTCTATGGCGGGCGCTCCGAATAATCCGAACTGGTACTACAATTTTATCACTAACCCGGATGTAACAATCGAAATAGGAGTTGACAAATACGAAGCTACGGTGATCGAAACCAAAGATGCAGAGCGTGCCCGCTTGTATTCTGCACAAGCTGAACAACTACCTATTTTTCATAAATATGCCGAACGCGCCGCTCCACGAGTCATTCCAGTTTTTCGGATCGTTCGCAAATCAGAGTAATAAGTTATTGACCACTAATTGATTTAGTTTCCAGCAGGTTTTTATAGGGGGAAGCCATGTTATCTAGTTATCGGGTAATTGAGTTAGCAGACGAACGCGGCCAACTTGCTGGAAGCGTCTTGGCCTCGTTGGGTGCAGACGTGATTACGGTCGAACCACCCGGCGGTTCTCATTCACGACAGGTTGGACCATTCGCAGGAGACGTTGTATCACCGAATACTTCGCTGTGGCATTGGTCATATAACAGAGGCAAGAAATCAGTGGTTCTTGATCTTGAAACATCTGAAGGACGCGACGAATTGCTTCGTTTGACCGACGGCGCAGACATTGTTATCGAAGCCTTCGGACCCGAAGTACTAGAGGAGTTAGGGCTCGGCTACGCCGTAATGGCTACGAGAAATCCTGCACTAATCCATTTGTCCATCTCTGCGTTCGGTGGCACCGGCCCTAAAGCCAAGTGGCCAGCAACTGATCTGACGATCATGGCGTCAGGCGGGCAGATGGTGTTAACCGGAGACTCCGACCGTTCTCCGCTTCGGATTCCTCTACCCCAGGCATACGCTCATGCAGCCGCCGAGTGCTCCAGCGCTGCGTTGATCGCATTGTATGAAAGAGAAAACAACTCAGGGTTAGGTCAACACATTGATCTTTCAGCTCAGGCTTCGACATTGCAGGCAAGCCAAACTTACATGGTCGCCCTAGCTATTAACGCACCGGAATCTAATCGAGAAGCTGGCGGGGTTACCGTCGCAGGAATCTATATACAACTGATGTGGCCATGCGCTGATGGCCACGTATCAGTAACAGTTCTATTTGGAACAGCACTCGGTCCATATACCCGGCGACTCATGGAATGGATTCACGAAGAAGGTTTTTGTGATGAAGAGACTCTTAACAAAGACTGGCTGAACTATGCCGACTTACTGTTTTCTGGCAACGAATCCGTCGAAGAGTACGACAGAGTCAAGCAATGCGTTACTGACTTTTGCATGACAAAAACAAAGCAAGAGTTATTCGACGCTGCTTTCGAAAGGCGGCTACTTATAGCTCCAGTCACAACTGCGGAAGATGTGTACAACAACCCCCACCTCCAAGCACGCGACCTATGGGAGGACTTACTAATTGAGGGCCGAGAAGTCAAATTCCCCGGCAGGATGGCCATTTTCTCGGAGACGCCACAAGTTCCGCTGCGGCCCCCGCCATCCATTGGTGAACACACAACACAAGTTCTTTCCGAGCCGCCAAGAAAGCCGAGCGTTTCGATCCCGGCAATCCCAGATCGTCAAGGCAAAGCCCTCGAAGGTTTAAAGGTGCTCGATTTCATGTGGGTTATGGCTGGCCCTGCAGGGAGTCGCGTTCTTGCTGACTACGGGGCGAACATAATTCGAGTCGATTCCGAAGCTCGAATGGACACCGCGAGAACCTTGTTCCCATTTCATGATGATGAAGGGCTGCCAGATAACTCAGCGCTCTACAGCAATATGAACGCGAACAAACGCGGATTGTCGCTTGATCTGAATAAACCCGAAGCGATCGAAGTGGTTCACGATTTAGTGCAATGGGCCGATGTCGTACTTGAATCCTTCTCGCCAAAAGGTATGCGAGGCTTCGGTCTTGGCTACGAGTCGTTACGCAAAATCAAACCTGATCTAGTGATGGCTTCTAGCTGCATCATGGGACAAACCGGCCCTTACACAGAGCTAGCTGGCTACGGAACAATGGCCGCTGCTATTTCAGGATTCTTCGAACCGACTGGTTGGCCTGACCGTGGGCCATCAGGGCCATTTGGTGCTTACACCGACTACATATCGAGCCGTTACTTAGTCGCGTGTGTCATGGCAGCTGTCGAGCATCACAGAGCAACTGGACAAGGTCAGTATCTCGATTTCAGTCAAGGAGAAGCATCGATGCAGCAACTCGCTCCATTGCTCCTTGATTGGTCAGTAAATGAACGTATGTGGCAGCGGCGTGGAAACAGAGACGACGTTTTCGCTCCCCATGGAGTGTTCCCATCGACTGGTGATGATGAATGGGTTGCGATCGCTGTCTGCGATGACAATCAATGGCATGCGTTATGTGACCTAGTCGGCACTTCAGGCCTGAAAGACCTAACCATTGAACAACGACGAAGCCGTCAGGACGAACTCGAAGAGTTAATTAGCAACTGGACCTCTTTGCGGTCAAATAACGAAGTAATGGAACAGTGTGTCGCTGCCGGAATTCCCGCTCATCAGGTTCAAAACAGCCGCCACGCTCTCATTGACCCGCAGCTGAAACACCGAAATCATTTCATCGAGGTAGGCCATCCAACTCAGGGCACAACCACGATCGAAAACTCTCGGTTCGTCATGTCGCGCACGCCAGCTGTCGTTACCTACGGAGGTCCCACCTGGGGGGAACATAATTGGGAAATTTTGACCGAAGAACTCGGATATGACGCAGATCGGATCGCTGATCTCGCGATTGCCGAAGTTCTTGGTTAAGGACCAACAGGCAACCGACTACGATTAGGCCGGGCCTGTCGATACAGCAAGTAAGCCAGAACAAATTGAAGCGGGAGCCTGGCAAGGTTACGCAACCAAACATCTGGCGCGCCTTCGACTCTTATAGTTTCCCCATTACCAGAAGATACTTTGACATTGTTAACAAACATGTCGATGTTGGCGGGAAACACAATTACTAAAAGCACAATCAAACCCCAAGCTGCCGCTCTTCTTGTTGCTGGCACGAGAAGGGCACAACCCAGCGCAATTTCTAGAGCGCCAGAAATCTGGTTGGCCAACGAGGGGCTCGGTACCCATCTGGGAACTATCGCCTCAAAAAAGTTCGGCGACAGGAAATGGCTTACCCCTGCAGCAGCAAATAGAGACCCAATCAAACCTGCCGCAATATTTTTCTTTATTAATTTTACTACCATTCACTATCTCATGTTTCCACACAGCAGAAATTTCTAGCGTCAATTCATATATTGAATCGATGCTTCTATCTAACTATCGCAACAACCGGGCTGGCATGGTGCCCATACATTAACCATTTACCATCTGTTTTTTTAAACACGTTCACAGTTGCCACGGTCGACAAACTTGGACCAAGCAAATTTTCTTCAAGGGTTACCCAAGCTGTATCCGCACTGGTTTCTACACGTATTTCTGACAGTACAAACTGTGGTGGGCCAGCTCCATTCAAAATGTTTCTGAAAGATTCCTCCACCCTTTGCCAACCATGCAAGGCAGGCCAACCAGGATGGGTACACCAAACCTCCTGCACATGAGCCCAGGTATCCGATAGTGCTTGTAGATTACGCTCCTCAAATGATTTATAAAAATTGCTATTTACCTTGAGAACTTCAGCAGTGTGATCCACATATTTCCGATCAGTTTGAGTTCCGCTTTCAGTAACTTCAAGCTTAAGTCACCTCTAGTTGTTACGAGCTAGCGGATAATCGTCGGGTTTCCTTTATCTCCAAATGATGTAGTTATTTCCGCTATTTCAAATCCCTCTGGAGCAACGCCATTGACCGCATACAAGTACAAAGCGGTTTGGAATACTGCTGTCAGAGCAGTGAGGACCACAACAAGAGCAATGATTAGCAGAACACCTAACACAATTAATAGCCAGAAGCCGCTCGAGACTCCAGCGGCTATCAATGCTATTGCTGGTATCGAAGCTATCAAGCCAAGCAAACCAAAACCGACTCTAGCCGTAAGGTTTTCACCCCATGTTTTCTTAAACAAAGAACTCGAGCGCTTAACGCCTTCAATAGGTCCTAAATCTTCGAACATAACTGCCGGCACAACCAAAAAGGTCAACACCTTCCATGCTGTGTCTAGAAGAGAAGCAACTATACGTCCCATCATGCCTTCTCGATTTTGAAAGGCTCGAAGAATGATACCCACGGTTGCAGTGAGTATCGCCCAAGGTATTAGCCGGTGAAGTTTAGAAATGGCTCCCTTCAGAGCCGAACTAATCGTTGGATCACCACCCGTAAATCTTTCATGCGCTCCGTAGACCAACGCCCCTTGGAAATAAACACTTATAATGCTCAGCCCAAAGACCGCAAGAACTGCAAGTAATATCGCGGGGCCCGATCCATCGCTATTCTGGTTCGTAAAATCCGCCCCAGCACTGTTTGCTAGAACCCAAACAAAGCCGAAGAAAACCAAAGAACTTATTGCATTTAGAATCGGCAAAACTAGGAGTTCTCTATCAAGCTTTATTACCGACCAAGATGATTTCGCCAGTGTCCAGGTTTTAGAAAGCATTATTAACTCCGGTCTGCAGTAACACTTGTGCAGTTTAACTTACAGTTTCAAACCAGCCTCAGATACCTTCGATATAACAACGAGCGCATTCGTCCTCCACAGCTTATGAAAAAGTTTCGTCAAAATTAGTTAAATATTCGTTGACAATGATGGCATTAGATTAACGGCCTTTATCTGTCTAAAAAAGTTACTCTTAGCCTAAATTTAAGATGTGCCAGACTATAAAAATGAGATGACTCGCATCCTTACAGTTCCCATAGACGGAGCAGCTGCCCTGCGACAAATCTTGGGGATTTTGATGGACCATGATTTCGACAATGGGAATGATCGTGTTCATGAGCTTGACACTCGACTCCAAATCCCTTGGAACGAGCGAGAATGGCTTGTTCTACAGGGCAAAGATCAAGGGGTACCACTGTCAAAACAAGACGCCAAATTGTTGGTAGATGGCCTCTACTTCACCGAAATGATGAGCATTCATCTCCCTTTCTTTGACCAAGTTGCAGCGGTAAGTTCTTGGATTATCGGCGAACTAGAGGACCTATTCCCAGGCGTTTCAAATAGGTAACTATAAAATACACCCATAATCGCAGGCAACGATTCCCCGACAGATGCACTAACTTCAGGTGATGAGCAGTTTAGAACTCTATGAACGCCGCACCTACGACGTTGCGGTCGGCGAAATGTCCCAGGTCCTCAATCTTTATTCGAGCGAAGGCTGGCCAGCTCTAGAGGCTGGAAATCATTCACGTCATCTTGTCGGGTATTTTGTTTCCGATACTGGTCTTCTTCATCAACTTATCCATATTTGGCGATTCGACAGTGATGCCCAGCGTCGTGAGTTTTGGGCAAACTTGTTCGCTGACGAAAAGTTTATGAAATTCGCAGCACGACTCCGCCCCTTGCTGGTCCGTCAAGAAATCCAGCTATTGCAATCAGCTCCTTGGGGCCCGAGACCATAAGATTTAGATAGTGGTCAGCTGGCAAAGGCTTCAAACATAACATGGGGAACAATCATCTATTCTTTTATTAATTATTAAATCTATAATAACTACTTATGAAGTTTAATATCATATTAATAATTAATAACAACTCGCAAAAATAAAAGTACTCGAACATCTTTAGTAAACTGATTGAGCCCTTTCAGGCGTAGCTAGATAACTAAGAAACAATGTGACAAATGTCACGTTGTTTCAGCGCATAAATGGGGCCTGCCTCTGACATACTTAAGTCTGAAGCGTTGAAAAATAAAAGCGTGGAAAAGCTCTCGTCTAACTGGTAACCCCCTTTCCAAGTGGTCGAGACATTCCAATTAACAGACCCGAAGCTTGCCCCCACTTGCTTCGGGTCTAGTTATTTTTGCCATAATGAACTTCAGGACCTGCATATGCGAAGAGGTAACTTGATGAACGAACTCATAAGTATTCTCAGAGTTAATTTAACTAGTAAATACGCTACTTTTTACGGCCGGGACTCGCGCAAACAATATTGGCTTTGGTTTTTGTCAACAGCTCTAATCGATAGTCTGTTTGCGCTAATCCCAGTAGCTAACGCGTTTATCAGTTTATTTTTATTAATACCAGGGCTCGCAGCGGCAACCCGACGACTTCACGATTCGGGTAGAAGTGGCAAATGGCTACTCTTGCTCTTGGTTCTAGTCATTGGTTGGATTTGGTTAGCAATCCTACTGTGTCTACCATCCGAACCAGAGCCGAATCAGTATGGCAGTCCCAAACCGCTCAACAATGGTAACTCCAACGGATCGAACGGGCAACGCCCGTATCGATAAATCAAGCCCAAGAGCCTAACCCGTTTCTAAAGAAGACTCTGTTACGAGCGAACAAATCCGGAAACTATTTAAGCGGGCTAGCAGGGATTCGAACCCCGAACCTTCGGTTCCGTAGACCGATGCTCTATCCAATTGAGCTACAGGTGCTTAGCGAACGTGAGAAGCAAAACCTCACAGCCAATAATATATCGATACCAATCCTTATCGTAAAGTGCTGTCCTCAGCTTGAATGTTCGCGAACAATTTTATCAAAGGAATGGAAATAATGCCCTTTTCGCAACCTAAATGTT
>DMOB01000257.1:0-4114 GCA_003452475.1 Acidimicrobiaceae bacterium
CTCATTCGCTACTTGTAATGACCGCCGCTTGTAGATAGCAGCAACTTCGCAATCAAGGCGTTTGGCGTAACGTTCTGCAACCTTAACTCTTCCCGTATCAGGAGATACAATTACAGAACCACTTGGAATATTTTCTCGTAAATAGTTAATTAACACAGGCGCAGCAGTCAAATGGTCGACCGGGCCTTCAAAAAATCCTTGTATCTGACCGCTATGCAAGTCGATACCGACGAGTCGTTGGGCCCCTGCAGCGTAGAGAAGGTCTGCCAATAAACGAGCGGTAATGGGCTCGCGTCCTTGGGCTTTGCGATCTTGCCGGGCATAACCGTAGAAAGGCACCACTGCGGTGATGCGTTTTGCCGAAGCACGTTGCGCAGCATCAACCATTATCAGCTGCTCCATTATCGCATCGTTAACACTCATATCACCGGCACTGGCATGGGACTGGATAATAAAAACATCGCCCCCTCGCACCGATTCCTGAAAACGACACTTAATCTCTCCGTTGGCAAAGTCCGTAATGCCAGGATCACCTAGTTCGACTCCAAGATGGCTAGCTATTTCGCTAGCCAATGAACGGTTAGCTCGACCGCTGAATAGATGAAGTCGCTTTTTAGTAACCAGCTCCATGAGTACCTCTGCCCCTAGTAAAACGAAGTTTATAATGGTCCAGTGACAGTACCCGAATCAGGCACTGAACTGGCATCTAATGTTACATAAGGGCCAATCCGGCAGTCGTCTCCAATCGCGCTACTAGTAATTATGCTCTGCCAGACTCTGCAGCGATCACCAATACTTGAGTCGAATATCTGGACATCCGGGCCAATTTTCGCTTCAGCACCAAAAACCGAGTTTCCTTTCACTGAGCAGTTCTCCCGAAATATCACACCCTCAGCTATCTCAACGTTCGCATCGATTTGACATGTTTGCCAATCTAAAATTTCTACCCCTTGGCTAGACCAGTATCGCTTAATTCGTTCTTGCATTTCTTTTTCGCATACAGCAAGTTGTATCTGATCGTTAACTCCAACAGCTTCGACCGGATCATCAGCCGAAACTGCCAACACTGGGTATCCAGCTTCTTGAAGTAGCTCGATCACATCAGTTAAATAGAACTCGCCTTGGGAATTATTTGCCACAATCTTTTCTAAGACGTCTGGTAATAAGGTTCGCCTAAAACAATAAACCGAAGT
Source organism: Acidimicrobiaceae bacterium (assembly GCA_003452475.1). Taxonomy (GTDB): domain Bacteria; phylum Actinomycetota; class Acidimicrobiia; order Acidimicrobiales; family Poriferisodalaceae; genus UBA9040. The sequence continues at coordinate 1,194 of DMOB01000257.1, forward strand.
GTTCACTTCTCGAACTTCTAGTTGTGATGGTAAAGCATCCTTATCTTCTACGATTCGTATAACACGTCCTTTTGCATCGCGAATTATCCGCCCATAACCAGTCGGATCGTCGACTAGGGCGGTAAGAATCGTTGCCGCTGCCATATTGTTGTTGTGTACTTCAAGAAGTCTCTTCAGAGTTTCCGGTCGCAACAAGGGGGCATCCCCAGGCAGGACCAAGACGTTTTCATCTAGGTTTCCTTTTTCGATCGCTTCTAGACCCCCTAAACCCACCAATGTGGCATGCCCAGTTCCATTTTGAGTTACTTGCTCCACGAATTGTAATGAAGCCTGACCCGCCGACTCTTCATGGAGCTTTTCTGAAACTTCAAAAGCTTTATAGCCTACAACGGTAACTATCTCAGTCACGTTGATGTCTACGAGAGCACTAACTACGAATGACGTGAGTGGCTTTCCACACAACAGGTGCAGAGGTTTCGGAACCGAAGATTCCATCCTGGTCCCTTTTCCAGCCGCTAAAATAATGGCCGCCGTCTTTTCCCCTACAGGCACAAGTTAGTCCTTTGGTCAACATGTTCTAGAACCGAAGGCTTTAGCGTCTTCCTTTCTAGAACCTGGGTCTAGAAAGCTCTCGCCGCATTGGGCGCCTCACTTGTTCGGGGAGGAGGGCTCGAACCTCCGTTGACTGGACCAAAACCAGTTGTCCTACCAGCTGAACGATCCCCGACCGATCGGGCCTTTTCGAGCCCTTTACTTTCTCTAACATCTTAACGACCAAAACCGCAGAAAAACGCTCTTAAGTTGGAACCTGGCATTTAGTCCGATACTGTCATCTTCCTCATGGGATCCCTCGTAAAGAAACGCCGTAAACGTATGCGTAAGAAGAAGCACAAAAAAATGCTTCGTCGGACACGTTTCCAGCGGAACAAAAAATAACAACTAAATAGCTAACCAGAGAAGCCTCGTGCGATCGATTTCGTAGTAATTGCGCTAACTCCTTGGAAGGTCACATCTGAGTAGTGACCTTCTACGAACCAAGTGCCTCCGCTTCCAGCTAGGCGAGCTCGCTGGCCCGTAGAGAGGCTTAAAGCGTCGCGCCATTCAGCGAGCTTCGGGTATGCGTGAAGAGCAGCAGGTTCTAAATCGTTACCGTTTAAACCTTTTGGGCCGCCTAACTGATCCCAAGTTTTGTAAACAATTGGTGTGGAGACTCCAAATGGCGGAATCAAAAGCGTTAGATCCTGTTCCTTATCCGGGAGAGGGTCAACAATTTCCCCTATTCCCTGAACTCGTGACCGCCCGCCAGCCAGACAAAAAACAACATCTGCCCCAAGAGCAAGTGCTGTCTTAGTATTTTGATTACTACTCCAACGCAATATTGCTGCGGCATCGCTTGATCCTCCACCAAGCCCAGCACCTGCAGGGATGTGCTTCTCTAATTCTATTCCCGCAGTTTTTTTCACTGCTGCTAATGCTCTTGTAATCAAATTATCGTCATTTTCGGGAACGTTAAGACCAGACACCCCTGAAACAATTTTTAAATAGTTTCCTGCTCTGATCCTTATCAAGTCGCACAAGTCGATGCTAACCATTTCAGCATCAATCAGGTGATAACCATCTTCGCGAACACCCAGAATTGACAGCGAAAGCGTCAATTTTGCTGGCGCTACTAATTCGATGAGCTTCATCACGTACCAGCCTGTAGGTTAGCTTCTGCGAAGCGAAGCCAAGCTTCTACATCTAATTCTTCGGGCCTTTGAGATGGTTTCACGCCAGAAATCGTGAAGCTCGCTGAAGTGGTTACCTCTATCAAACTTTTTCGGAGCATTTTTCGACGCTGACCGAATGATAGACGCAAAAGTCGAATCATTTCTTCGGTTACTTCCGTTGATGTTTCCATCTGCTTATGCCGTTCAACCGCCACAAGTACAGAAGCGACTCGAGGTTTAGGGTAAAAAACAGACGGTGGCACCGATCCAACAACTGTAGCTTTTGCACGAAGAGCTACGCGAACTGAAACAGCACCATATGCGCTATCGCCAACTTTTGCAGCTATTCGTTCACCGGCTTCACGCTGCACCATTACTAACATGCGGTCAACGGATGGGACTTCGTCTAGCAGCTCAATGACTAACGACGTCGCAATGTTGTACGGCAGATTCGCTACTAAATCCCACCCCTTTCCTGGGGCTAAATCCTGCCAATCAACGGTTCGTGCATCCGCATGGACAATGCGAGCGCCACCATTTAAAACTTCAGTCAAAAGCGGTATCAATGCGCCATCTGTCTCAACGACTGAGACTTCTGCTCCAGTATCTATAAGAGCTAAAGTCAAAGAGCCTAAACCTGGCCCGATTTCTACAACACGACTATCTGATTTGATTTGCGCTAACCGAACAATTTTTTTTACAGTGTTTGGGTCAACCACAAAATTTTGACCCAAACTTTTCTTAGGCGCAATTCCTGCTTTTTCTAGAAGCCTTTTAACATCAACAATAGAGAGATTCAAGAGATCACCTGCCAACGAGACCAGCCGAACTTTGATCGACACCCCGGCCATGGCTGCCATCCCTGTGTCTCCCACAAGAGATTAGCTCGATAGATTTGTTCCATTCGACTGCTTACAGATGGGCTGGCTAGTCCGCCGACGTATCTCCAAGTAGAAAGCGAAAACTGTAGGCCGCCGAAATAACCGTTACCAGTATCAATTTCCCAATTTTGACCTGATTCACATGAGGCTAACTCATCCCACATATCGATAGATGGCCAACTAGGTAGATAGATCTCATCCCATATATGAGCTTTCGTTACCTCGTCTTCAATTAACGCTTCTTCTTGCGAGCCTGGAGAACGCGACTCGGAGTCAATTTCTATTTCGTCGGACTTCTCTTCAACCACAGTCGTCGAACTAGGAACAGCCC
>DMOB01000001.1:0-4144 GCA_003452475.1 Acidimicrobiaceae bacterium
ATCTCTTTGGGCGGGATTGTTTCTGCTCAGTCAGCTCGGGTAGGAGGCGACGTGCTAGATGCTGCCATACTGCAGTATGTAAAGAAGACATACAACCTAGCGCTCGGTGAAAGAACTGCTGAGGAAGTAAAAATGACGTTGGGCTCGGCATGGCCGTTGGATGAGGAAATGTATGCTGAGATTAGCGGTCGTGATCTAGTTTCAGGTCTGCCTAAAACGGTAACGGTAAGTAGCATAGAAATCAGAGAAGCTATTGAAGAACCGCTAACGGCAATCTTCAACGCTGTAAAAATGACTCTCGACCAGACCCCACCAGAGTTAGCTGCGGACATCATGGATCAAGGAATAGTCTTAGCAGGAGGTGGGGCTTTGTTGCAGGGCTTACACCAAAGGCTGGCCAATGAGACTGGAATGCCGATTCGAATAGCTAAGGATCCTTTGCATGCGGTTGCAAGGGGTTCAGGTCAATCACTTGAAGAATTTGAGGTCCTTCGCGGCGTCCTATTCTCTTCGGGTGAGCTTCGATAAGGATTAAGGCCATCTGATGTCGAGGCATAGCAAAGAGCGACGAAGGCCCCGATCTCGGTTAAGAATTTTCTTATTTATTTTTACAGCTTTAGTGCTAATCACACTCGATGCTCGAAGTGACGAAGGATCATTAACAAAAATACGCAGTTTTGCGCTCGACGCAATAGGTCCCATTCGTTCGGCTTCAGCAAGGGTGTTTGTTCCGATTGGTAATGCTTGGCAGGGTATTACTTCGTATGAAGATTTAGAAAATAGGAATGCCGTTCTCGAAGCCAAACTAGCAGAGATCAAAAGCTCTACTCTCCAGATTGGAGAAATCGAAAGAGACCGAGAGGCTTTACTATCACTTTTGGGGGCGCGAGACACGCTGAGTAATATTCCGCGCCGAACAGCGCGCGTAATTGATGCTCAGATTTCTAATTTCGAACGAACGATTGAGCTCGATAAAGGTTCGCGTGATGGAATTAAAGTAGGGATGCCAGTAGAAACTGGCGCAGGTCTGATTGGTCGCGTTAGCCAGGTGAGTGTCACTCGAGCGCGAGTTGAGCTCCTCACAGACCCTAATTTCGACGCTGGTGCTCGGTTAGTCCGTTCGGGCGATGATGGTGTCGCCTCAGGAAAAGGGGCAGGAAAGAACCTGATTGTAAATTTTATAGAGCTCGAAACTGTTGTGATACCCGGTGAAACTGTTGTGACTAGTGGCTTTCAGGGGAGCACTTTCCCTGAAGGGCTTTTAATCGGAACTGTTGTTGATGTTACTCCTAATGCCGTTCAAGATACGCAGCGTATAACTGTTTATCCCTCCGCTGACCTAGACCGAATTCGCTGGGTTTCAGTGATCTTGTTTGAAGCTGATGCATCGGGGCCGGTGCTTGTAGATCGTGATTTCCCGGAGCCTTCGAGCGAAAGCGGGATAGGCGCTGAGCAAAACGGAAATGACTCATGATGGTTTCCCTGGGTGCAACACTGAGAGTAACCATAGTTGTCGGGTTAATCTGCTTGACGCAAATTTCGGCAATGCCGCATTTAACAATAGCTGGATTTGTCATCGATCTATTTTTGATCTTGACCGTTATCTCGGGGATATTAGCTGGTATCGATAGGGCAGTGGGGATTGGTTTTAGCTGTGGATTATTAGCAGATCTCGTCGTAAATTCACCTTTCGGTATGAATACTCTCGTGCTCGTGCTTGTCGGTTGGGGAGCCGGAGCGCTTGCGCCTCAACTCGTTGAAACAAACAGAGTCCTACGTTCTTTAGCGGTGGGTTTAACGGCGGCCTCTGGCGTAGCGCTCTACGCCCTTATGGCATGGCTCATCGGTTACAGCTACGACGCTGAAAACCGGGTCGAGCTCATAGTGCTGATAACAGGGATGGCGGCCTTTTTCGTCAACTTATTCTTAGAGCGAATCGTAAAGTGGACACTATTTATTGAGCCGGTCGGCTATCCGAGTAAAGTATGATTCCCAAACTCGATAGACGTTTATCCTTTTTGGGAATTCTAATCGTAGGACTCTTCGCCGCGTTATTTACTCGACTTTGGTACCTGCAAGTCTTAAATACCGAAGATCTCGAAAAAAAAGCTGAATCTAATCAAATCGAGATGGTAGTGTCAGCTCCTAATCGTGGCAGGATCTTCGACAGGCATGGTGTAGTTCTCGCAGATAATCTTCGGACAGGCATAGTCACTGTTAACAAGTCCAGATATTCACCTGGCCAGTTGGAGTTGATAATCAGTGAACTTTCCTCAATCCTTGGGATAGCTGAAGATGTGCTTAATAGTCGACTTAATGACTTGCAGACGCATCGTTTAGCCGCAAAAGTTGTTGCGACTGGTCTAAACGAAGAAGGACTGCTTCGCATCAGCGAGAGGTCTCTCCCTGGAGTCGAAGCAAAGTGGGAGATGACCAGGACCTACCCACGCGAAGAAGTAGCTGCTCATATCATCGGTTATGTAGGAGCAATGTCTGAGCAACAAGCACCGGGACTTCTTGCTGATGGCTACCTACCATCTGAAAGAGTAGGCAAAGCTGGTATCGAAGCCCTTTTCGAATCCCAACTGCATGGTTCTCCAGGCATAACAAAACTTGAGGTGGATAATGCTGGCAGAGTTCACCGTATTATCGGGGATCAACAGGCTAAGCCCGGAAACGACATTATCCTGTCTATCGATGCGGACCTACAGGCTGCTACTGAGTCGTTTTTGGCTCAAGGTTTGCTGGCGGCTCGGGAAACAGTAAGTGATGATTCTGGATTCTTTTATCCGGCTGTTGGAGGTGCTGCGGTAGTCCTTGATCTAAGAAATGGGGACGTTTTAGCGATGGCTTCATATCCGACTTATAACCCGAATTGGCTAGTAGAAGGTCTGACTTTCGAAGAGTACAAGTCTGTATTTGAGAATCCATATGCACCGGGAGCACTCAACAATCGCGCTATACAGGGCCTGTACGCCCCAGGATCTACTTTCAAGCTAGTTACAGCATTAGCAGGATTAGAAGCACGGTTAATATCTCCTCGAAATACCTACTACGACGTTGGGTACTTCAAAATCCCAGATGAGTATGGCTGTACCGGTAGGTGTACATTTTTTAACGCCGATAAAGCACCTCTTGGAACCTTGGATTTGTCGACGGCGTTAACTAGGTCAAGTGATGCATATTTTTACCAAGTAGCTCATGATCTTTATTGGATTAAAGGTGAAGAAGAATGGGCTATTCAAGATATGGCTGACCAATTAGGATTTGGAGGTCAGACCGGTGTCCAGCTTCCCTATGAAAAAGCGGGCCGAATTCCCGATGGTGACACTAAAAAAACATTGTTCGAACTGAACCCTGAGGCATACAATCCGTACAAGGCAACATCGGATTGGCTTCCCGGGGATAATATAAACACTGGTATCGGCCAAGGATTCGTATCTGCTACTCCGATCCAGTTAGTAAACGCTTATGCGGCATTCGCTAATGGCGGTACACTTTTCAGTCCAAATATTGTCGAACGAATTATTTCGAGAAACAGCGAAAATTTTGGTGAAAGTGTTATTGAATTCGAACCTAAGATCCAGCGCATAATTGACTTTCCTGAAGGTTCGCTGGTTGTTAACGAGGGCCTCGGCGGAGTGACTAGCAGACAGCGTCGCGGTACGGCGTGGAGAGCTTTCGAAGGATATGATGCCGGTAGCTATTCGGTGGCGGGAAAGACAGGAACTGCCCAAGCGGATGGAAAGAATGCTGTCCTGGATAGAAAAAAAGAGGACTCAGCAATATTTGTTGCCTGGGCGCCACGCCACGATCCTCGATATGCGGTTGCCGTGGTTATGGAAGAAGCAGGTTATGGCGGTGAGGCAGCAGCGCCGGTGGCAAGACAGATATTTGAAGCATTGAGAGCCTACGAACAAAGATGGTCGGAGCCTCAAATAGCCTTTGTGCCTGCTTCTCCTGCATGCCCTGAAATCCCCGAAGCTTTGCGTGGTAATCCTGCCTTCACGAGTTTCGTGCCAGAAGGATGTCCATGGGGAATTCAGATTCCTCGAGCGAACAATGCTCAAGATGTAAATGGAGATGGCGTCGATGACCAAAAGGTAAGGGATTGATGGCTGTACCTCTTCGTCGCGAACTGCAG
>DMOB01000229.1:0-4814 GCA_003452475.1 Acidimicrobiaceae bacterium
AACGAGGGGATTACCGGTAGTAGACATTACCGATGTCAATGTTTCAGTTCTATCGGGGTAAATCGCAGCAAACGTTTGAGCAATCATTCCTCCCATAGATACGCCCCAGATGTGCGCTCTCTTCGTAGCCGTTTGGTCTAAGACGACCAAACAGTCACGCGCCATGTCGGCCAACTCGTAAGCGCTATTAACAGCAGACTTATCTCCGCTAAGCATTCTCTCCAGGGCTAGAGCGAAGGTAGGAGGATTTCCTCGAGTTTTTGAAGACAAACCAACGTCTCGGTTATCCATTCTTATGCAACGAAATCCCTCTTCCGCAAACTTTCGGAGCCAATCAACTCGAAAATTAATCAATTGGCTACCAAGACCATTAATAAAAAGGACTGTTCCGTTCAGTTCGAAACCTTGATGATCAAAAACTTCGTAGTAAATTTCAGTCTCGCCGTTTCGAGCGACACCCTGTTCGGTGACCTTCACTTAATTACCACAAACAATTTCATCTATCTGCCTTTTTAGTCGTTCTAGAGCATCAGCCGTTCGGCTTCCCCACCAAAAGAGATCTTGCCCATCGACCAAATAGGCTGGAGCGAAATCGGAAAGCATATCTAGATGCCTAACTCCAAACGGATACGGCTCTGTAGGAGCGAGAACAAAATCAAGTGAGGCTGAGCGAATCTCCAGATCGTCCACAACAGGATATGAGACTCCTCGATCGGAAAACTCAACTTCTACCCCCAGGTAGCGAAGTACCGATGCTCCATAAGTTAATTGGCCAATAGTCATCCACGGACGTTTCCAAATAGGCACAAATGCGCGGTAGGAGTTTGAACCCGCAAAATCTTGCAACGCTTCTGGAATTTCAAATGACCAGTCAATTTGCAGCCTAAGCGCTAGCCTCCCTATCTCGGAACTAACGTCTGTCAAAGATGCGACATGTAAAGCTTCTACCTCGACACCAGCTTCCACTAAAGTCAAATAATCCTCTTGTCGATTTTCTTCTCGATCCATGACGACTAAGTCCGGCTTTAACTTTACAATGGCGTCGATATCTGGGTCTTTGGTCCCTCCTATATGCATAAACCTAGGCTGCTCACAGAAACGAGTGCATGCAATCGGGTCGACACCCCAAGCTACGAGCGTTTCTGTAACGCTTGGAACAAGGCTGACTAGCCTTGGATTACCATTCGTCGACATAAGTAGATGGTAACCAAACACACACCACAATCCGATATCTCCTAGGAACAGATAACGTCCTTTACGTGCTGAACAGGCTGAACATCGAACAACTAGATGACCAGCAACGTGTAGCAGTCGAATCCGAAGCAGCACCTTTGTGTATTCTGGCTGGCCCTGGCTCGGGAAAAACTAGAGTTTTAGCGCATAGAATAGCTCGTCGAGTCGAGGACGCGTCAGCTGACCCGCGACACGTGCTCGCTCTGACCTTCACCCGTCAAGCCGCCAACCAGTTGAAAGATCGTTTATCCAGAATGGGTATAAGGGATTTAGGGTCCGTTGGCACCTTTCATGCCATCGCCCTGGCACAAGTTACTCAGTATCGAGCAGATGCTGGTCGCCGAGCACCTATTGTACTCGGCAACCGACGCTCAGTAATAACTGAGCTCCTTGGGTCCAACTCGGCTCTGCGCTCTGCGCAGGTAACTGCCGAAATCGACTGGGCTAAGGCTCAACGGCTAGAACCTGATGAATATCGGCATGGAGCAGGTCGGAGGAGAGTCGGCGATAGACATGCAAAGTTAGTCGCAGATATATTTGCTCGATTTAACGAATACAAAAAACGAAGAGGGATATTAGACTTTGACGATCTTCTGGAAGAGTGCACTCGTTTGCTAATTTCAGAAAATTCATTCCGAAATGCGCAGCAATGGATTTTTCGACATCTGTTCGTCGATGAATTCCAGGACTTAAACAGCTCCCAATTTGAGCTGCTGCAGGCCTGGCTAGGAGACAGAAAGGACCTCTGCGTAGTTGGAGATGGCGATCAAGCTATTTACGGTTGGAATGGAGCTGATGTTCAATACCTGAATGACTTCCGCATTTTTTTTCCAGATGCAGAAGTTATTAAACTTGATAACAACTATAGAAGTAGCCCCGAAATAGTGAGAGCAGCAAATGCAGTAATTGGTAAAACTCAAATGGGAATTGAGCGGGAAAGCGCCGCAACAAAAATTACTTCTGCCGGGTACAAAAATGAAGAAGAAGAAGCTTTAGGAATAGCACATCATCTTCGCAGCGTCAGAGAACCAGAAACCTCATGGTCCCGCTATGCGGTCCTAACTCGCACCAACGGTCAGTTGTTGACAATCGCTAAGCATCTCGAAATTCAGAAAATTCCTTACCGTTTAAGAGGATCTAATGAGCTTCTAAAACTTCCACAAGTCAATAACATCATCGACCAATTGGCTACATCTGGTGCATCTTTTTCGACCACGCTGTCAGACCTGTTGACTGATTTTACTTTTGGTCCAGAGGCTCAATTTCTAGAAATTGCTCAGCAATACAATAATGAGGAGCAGTATCCCGATGGTTCTAGTTTTCGGCAGTGGCTCAAAACCCTTAGGCCAACGGATTATAGCGACAGCAGCGAAAGGGTCGAACTATCAACTTTCCATGCAGCGAAAGGCCTTGAGTGGCCTCACGTAATAATTGCCGGAGTCGAAGAGGGACTAGTTCCCTTGAATAATGATGACGAGGAAGAGAAAAGACTTTTCTATGTGGCCATATCACGAGCTGAACGTCAACTTTTCTTGACATGGGCAGAAGAGCGAACAGTCTCAGGACGAACTAAACAAAGGAATAAATCTCCTTGGCTATCTCTAATACAAACGACAACAGTCAGACCGTCCGCGCCATCGAAAGAACGAGTAAGTGGCTATCTCAGAAAAGCACGTCTGGCGACTCGTATCGATCTTGATTCCTCGAGCCAAGAGCGTCTAAACGTGCTCAATGATTGGAGACTCAAGACTGCAAGACACAGGAAAATCGAACCTTCTTCGCTAATCCCTGACAATACCCTGAGAGCTATCGCTATAACGAAACCTTCTTCGCTTGAAGAGCTTGCGATCGTCCTAGGTCAATCCCTTGAGCGAGTGAAAAAAACAGGACCAGAAATTTTATCCGTAATTAACGGGCAGACGTAACTTTCAAGCATCTTTACTTTTTATTCTAAAGAAGAGCGAAGTGCCTCAAAATCAACTGAAATAAACAAGCCTTCGGCCTCTGCTATTAGTTCGTCTCCGTTAAAAGCCTTCGCTCGAGTGACTATTTTTCTTCCGCGAATACTTTCGACCCACGCCACAAAAGCTAAATCCGTATGCAACGGGGTCGGTTTTTGATAGCGAACTGCAAGTTTTCCGGTCATTCCAGGCTCAGAAAAATGAGCTTGCACCATACCCATCACCTCATCAAACGCAGATGCAACCCAGCCGCCATGCACATGGCCGGGAGGGCCTTCAAAGGAAGCCCCAAAATTTACTCGTCCTACAACCTTCTCTCCCTCAATAGCTAAATTTAATGGCACCGAAACCGGACTTAATGCCCCAGACAGAGGACTGTGATCAAAAAAGGTGAACATATCTTCACGCAATTCGTCAAACATGGAGGGGATATGATCCCGAGCCCCTAAGTGGGTGCTCGCCTCAAGTAAATTTTCTGCCATTTCAGCAAGAGATTCGCTCTGTTCAAGAGTGGGAATCCCATCATGCAGATTATGACTGAACTGTCGCAGCGCTGCAGCAATCCGTTCAACACTAGTTCGCAAAGGCGAATCCCAGTCCTTATCCAGCCAGGCTCTGAAACCACTCTCGAGTTCAGTAAAGTCACTTTCAGATTGCGACATCGACCATCACCGGTGCGTGGTCTGAGGGCTTCGTTCCTTTTCTAGCATTTCGGTCGACAAGGCAAAACTCAGCTTTGTCTGCCAGAAAACTGGTGCCTAGCAAAAGATCGATCCGCAAACCTCTACGTTTATGGAAACCACCATCGCGATAGTCCCACCAGCTATACAACTGATCTCCATCGTAGAACTTACGAAATAAATCAGCGAGACCACATTTTTGTAGGTTTTCGAGCGCTTTTCTCTCGCTATCAGTTACATGAGTTCTGATCTCTGGATTCTCTGGATCCCAAATGTCTCTATTGTCAGGGCAAATATTAAAATCACCCCCAACTAACGCATGTTCTGAGGACTCGCATGTTCGTTCCATATGAAGGCGAAGCCGTTCCATCCAACTAAGTTTGTACTTGTAATGAGGGTCATCTACGGCCCTCCCGTTCGGAACATAAACTGAACTTACGCGAATACCACCACATGTCGCTGAGATTAGCCGCGCTTCAGGATCCGGATCTTCTCTATCATCAAACCCATGACTAACGTCAGAAATCCCTACTCGAGATAAGATTGCAACACCGTTCCAACGGCCCTCACCACAATGGGCACTTTCATAACCTAGATCTTCAAAATGACTATACAAAAACTGTTCGTCTGACATTTTAGTTTCCTGCATTAGCAGGACATCCGGTTTCGCATATTCGATAAAATCATCGACCCGATCAACGCGAGCATTAAGACTATTTACGTTCCAGGTAACTATCCGCACGTTTTATAACCTAGCGGCCGCTAGCGTGCCGAGTTGTGACTGTTATCGACTCATTAAAAACTTCTGGTAAAATTAAGGCAGTTCTATTTGACTTCGGCGGAGTAATTACGGCGAGCCCATTCGAAGCTTTCACCCGGTACGAAAAAGCCGTAGGCGCGCCCGATGGTATCATTCGCGCAATTAACTCGACGAACCCTA
>DMOB01000004.1:0-4121 GCA_003452475.1 Acidimicrobiaceae bacterium
CATAATTTTCCCAGATCTAGTTTTAGGTAAATCTGGAACCAAGACCACTGCTTTCGGTCGCGCAATCGCTCCAAGTTTCATGGCAACATGTTGACGAATTTCTTCTCTCAACTTTTCTGACGACTCATTTCCACCGCGCAAAATACAATAACCGACAATGGCTTGGCCAGTTGTTTCATCAGTTGCGCCCACAACCGCTGCCTCTGCGACCGACGGATGATCAACTAGGGCAGATTCGACCTCTGTCGTCGAGATTCGATGGCCAGAGACGTTCATCACGTCATCTACTCGCCCAAGAAGCCAGAGGTATCCATCATCATCGACTTTAACGCCATCACCAGCAAAATATTTCCCTTCGTATTCGCTCCAGTACGTCTCTTTGTATCTTTCAGGATCTCCCCAAATACCTCGAAGCATGGCTGGCCACGGCTCGGTGATTGTCAGGTATCCGCCACCTCGTTCAATTTTGTTACCAACGTCGTCAACAACCTCTACTACCACGCCTGGTATTGCATTGGTAGCTGATCCCGGCTTCGTTGTGGTCACGCCAGGCATCGGGGTTATCATGTGTCCGCCTGTTTCGGTTTGCCACCAAGTATCGACGATGGGACAACGCTCACCACCGATATAAGTGTGGTACCACATCCAAGCTTCAGGATTAATTGGTTCTCCAACGGTGCCAAGAACTCGCAGAGTTGACAAATCACGAGCTTCGAGCTCTTTAGCACCCCATTTCATAAATGTCCTAATTGCGGTCGGAGCGGTATAAAGCTGTGTGACTCCGTACCGTTCCACAATGTCCCATAATCTGTCTTTTGGCCAATCGCCTCTTTCACCTTTTCTAAATTCAGGTCTCGGAGTGTCAGGAGTTCCCTCGTACATAACAGACGTCGCACCATTAGTCAGCGGTCCATAAACGATATAGCTATGCCCCGTCACCCAGCCAATATCCGCTGCACACCAGTAGACGTCTTCATCTGCTTTTAAGTCAAAAATGTATTTGTGAGTAAAGGCAACCTGCGTTAAGTAACCACCAGTTGTGTGCATGATGCCCTTGGGCTTAGCCGTTGTCCCAGACGTGTACAACAAATACAAAAGGTCTTCGCTATCCATTTGTTCTGGTTCGCACTCAGAGGATGCTTCGTCCATTAGGTCGTGGTACCAGTGATCAATTTCCGAATTCCAATTAACCTCTTGACCAGTTCTCTGAACCACTACAACGTTTTCTATTGTGGAGGTTGCAGCTAACGCTAAATCGGTTGTCTCTTTAAGAGCGAAGTGTTCACCTCGTCTGTAGCCACCATCGGAAGTTACAACTAATTTCGCGCTTGCATCATTAATTCGATCTGATAACGAATCTGCGGAAAAACCACCAAAAACAATAGAGTGAGCTGCTCCGATTCTGGTGCACGCCAACATGGCTATAGCCAACTCGGGGATCATGGGCATGTAGATACAGACCCGGTCACCCTTTTGAATACCGAGAGACTTCATGACGTTTGCAAATTTTGACACGTCTTTGAGCAAGTCGCTGTAAGTGAGAGTTCTGGTATCCCCAGGCTCTCCTTCCCAGTGAAAAGCAACTTTTTCGCCACGCCCGGCATGCACGTGTCTGTCCAGACAGTTATAGGAAACATTAAGTCTCCCGCCGACAAACCATTTAGCGAAGGGAAGATTCCACTCTAGGATGGTGTCAAAATCTTTATACCAGGTAACTAATTCTCGTGCTTGTCGAGCCCAAAAACCTAGACGATCAGCTGCTGCTTCTTCATATAGCGACCTATCTGCAATTAACGCGTTTTCTTGAAATTGCTGTGAAGGAGGAAATGTACGATTCTCAGTATAGTAGTCCTCAATAGTGGGCTCGGACATCTTGGTCTCCCTCACGTGATAGCGCTCGCTGCAATGTTATTTACAGATCACGGCAATCTTATCGCTTCATTTTACGAGACGAACGGTCCTTAATTTCTTCTACGAAATTTGCCATTCCGCCACTATGAAACCTCCTAGACCTTTTGGGTCCAGGAGCATCTCTGATTCCTTTATGATTGTCAACGCAGCCAGGGCTTTTACGTCTGGTTTATTTTTTTCTTTTTCCCATATCCGTCGATAATTATCTACCAACGTCTGTATGCCATGTAACTCTAGCCATTCTTTCTGAGTGGAAATCCGTGCTTGTTTAGGTAGCTGGTCAAATGCGACATCAAAAGTAATATCTCGAGAGCCAGGTGACTCTAAATAACTCCCCGCCCTACGATGGTTTCGATATGTTCGCAGCCAATCTGATTGTGGCCGAGATACCAAATCTGCAGTCGTTCTATATCCGTAGTCAAAAATAAGCACACGTCCTCGATCCAACAAGTTAATTGCACGTTGGATCCATACTGCAGCTTTTAACTGCAGAGGCACCCGAACTCCAGGCGCTACTTTCCCTACAAGAGCGTTTGCCATTGCACTCGCATCATTCGGGGCTTTTCTGGATACTTCGTTAGACTCATCGACATATATTTCGTTCCATCCTTCATCTCGCTTGACTAAAAGACGTGGACAGAGATTGTCGAGTAATTCGTTAGCGAGAACAACACCTGTTAAGGGGCCACTCGGCAGGTCAGACAAAGTAGTTATGGGTAACTCTTCAACATCAGCAAAACACGAGTTTGCAACCTCGGCTAACGCCTTTTTTCGTTGCTGTTCAGACCTTTCAACCATCACATAGCGAATTGCGTCTCGGCATCGCAAACTCCCAAGAAAGATGTCTCTGCAAAGTCGTCCGGGACCAGACCCGCCTTCAATTACCACAAATGGGTTCGGGCGCCCGAGACTTTCCCAAACGTTATCTAAGTAATGGGCTACGCAGTCTCCGAAAAGTGTGCTGGTTTCAGGGGACGTAGTGAAGTCATTTTTTTGCCCGCCAATCGTATAAAAACCAGCATCACCATACAACGCTTCCTCAACGAACTCATCAAATCGACGAAGTTTTTTAACCATGCGAGGTGTTTGCCGCTAAAGACCAAGTGTCGACAGAACCGCGACTTCTCCGAAGTGCCCTACGAGTCCAGGCAAAATACCAAATGCCATTGTTGCTACAAGTGCTATCACTAGGGCAGAGCCCAGAGCACTGGTAAGTTTTACTGGACGCTCATCTCCTTCATGGATTGGTTGAAACCACATCTGTCCCAGGACTCGCGCATAGTAAGCAAAAGCTATAACGGTATTCACAGCCACGACTACGCCAAGTGTTGCGGCCCAAACTCCGCCAGCATCTAGGAGCGCCCTAAATAAACCAAACTTTGCGAACCATCCGCCGGCTGGAGGGATCCCAGCCAAAGCTGCAAGGAAAATTGTCATTGCAACAGCTAAACCAGGTGCGTATTGGAATAGCCCTCCAAAACTTTCCAACTCGCCAGATCGTGTTTTTCGCGATACCGCCAGAACTACCGAAAAGGCACCTAGGTTCATGAAGGCATAGATTATGAGGTAGACGACAATCGCTTGTAAGGCTCGTTCTGACGCTTGTCCAGCCACCGCAAACGGAACCAGCATAAAGCCGCCTTGAGCTATTCCAGAGTATGCAAGCAAGCGGACAATATTAGTTTGTCTCAAAGCTATTAAGTTACCGATAGTCATCGTTAAGGCTGCTATCAACCAGAAAAATGGCTGAATAACTTCGTGATTATCGAAGGCCACAAAAACTAGCTGAATCAGTGCCACCATACCCGCTGCCTTTGAAGCAACTGCAAGGAAAGCTGTCACTGGCGTTGGCGCTCCTTCATAAGTGTCTGGGGCCCAGTTGTGGAAAGGGACTGCAGAAACTTTAAAAGCAAAACCAATCAGAACAAAGAGCACGCCAAGAATTGACATAGCAGTTGCACCATCATCTAAGGCCAGTCCTGATGCAATACTACTAAAAGAAGTAGAACCAGTTAACCCATAGATCAATGACATACCATAAAGCATTACAGCCGAAGCAAAGACACCCATTAAGTAGTACTTCAAGCCTGCTTCGTTCGAACGACGACCGCCTTTACGCCAGGCAGCCATCATGTAAGCAGGGATAGAAAGAAGCTCCAGTGCCACAAAAACGCTAATGAGATCACGAGAGCTCGCCATCATCAACATAC
>DMOB01000251.1:0-6217 GCA_003452475.1 Acidimicrobiaceae bacterium
TTGGATCAGATACCTAAATGAGGCCAGCCAAACCGTATTTTGAAACATCTCTTCGGTAGAGTCGCATAAAAGAAATGGAGCTCAATGGAGACTGGTCAAATAGATTATTTTTTGACTCGTTACGTTATTGGGCGAGTCGGCAGCCAGATGCGATTGCAATAAAAGATAGTTTTGGTGATATCAGTTGGGATGCTTTTACTGCAGAAGTAGAAGCTGTGAGTTGCGGCTTGCTAGAGATTGGCGTATCTCCCGGAGTGGTGGTTCAAATACAATTACCAAATTGGCGACACTTTGTGATTAGTGTCGCCGCTGTTGAACGTATAGGCGCGGTGGTAAACCCGGTATCAACAGTTGTTCGATCAAATGAACTCGCTGTGATCAGTAAATTAGCTCAACCTATGGTGGTTATTACTGCTTCAAATTTTAGAGGTTTCGAATTGGCATCTATGCACGCTCAGTTGCGAGAAGAGTGCGACTGGGTAAAAGAATTAATTGTTGTAGGACTTGATGCTCCGGTCAACGCTATGACTTGGGATGAGTTAGTAGAGCAGGGAAGATTTTCGACTTATGATCGATCGGCCGTCGAACTGGTTACCCCAAACCCAAATGACGTTTGCGAGTTGATTTTTACTTCTGAAACTTGCGGAGACCAAAAAGGGGTGATGCATACTCAAAATACTCTCAATGCAGCATCAGAGGCTTTTATTTCGACTGTATGCCAAGGGGTAACAACCAATTTCTCTGACATAGCGCCGGAAGGACTGATTTTCCATCTTGCCCTTCCGCTTGGGGACCAGACTGGCTACGTATATGGGATTCGGGCGCCCTTGGAGTCCGGTGGGCAACTAGTGCTGCAGGATGTGTGGGACTCGAAGGAGTGTTTGAGACTTATCGAGAAACATAAAGTCCAGGTATCAATAGGAAGTGCTCTATTCTTAAATGATTTGCTGGAAGCTAACAGTCTGAAGGACTGTGAACTTTCAGAGTGGAAACGTTTTGTGCACGTAGGAGCTTCAATTCCCGCATCGGTCTTGAAGAGAGCAGATGAAAGGCTGCCTTGCGTGGTTTTACCAGGCTGGGAGAAGACTGAATGTGGTTTACTGACGGTATGTCAACCAATTGATTCATTAGAGCGTCGGCTAAGTGATGGGTATCCGCATCCCGGAAACAGGGTGCGGGTAGTTGATGACAAAGGATTAACAGTTGTAAATCGAGAAGGAAATCTGCAGTGCCAGGGTTCGTTTTGTTTTGTCGGCTATTTGCAAGGACGAGAGTTAACTGAGTCTTGTTGGGATGGTGAGTGGTTCGATACTGGTGATCGTGCATCGGTTGATTCGCTGGGTTACATAAAAATTGTTAGACCGAAATCATGACCAAATTAATAATTAATTAGGGGTGGTGTGAATGTTCCGGTAATAGAAATCGGAGCGATAGTCGACAAGCTTGCCAATTAGTTGGGCGAAGCTACATCTGCCTTTGTAATGGCAATACATGTAAACCTAGGGCAGAACGATATGACAACTTTCTTAGAAGCGAACAATATCACGGAGCACTTTCGGCTGGGTTCGTTGGCTTTGGCAGGAAGCTTTCTGATGACGCCGAGCTGAAGAGCTTAGAAATATAAACTTGAATTAGTGCTCTGACCTAGCTACTACGCGGAATTATTCCTGCCGTCGTGTAGGTAACCGTTGGGTCCCAAAGTAGCCAGTCAAATATTCCGATATCTGCTGCAGCATCTATTTGAGCTTTTACTTCTTTGCTGCCGTATTCCACTCGTAACGTGAAATCCTGTAGCCAGGGAACGATAGCGGTGTTAGTGCCACTAAGGACTCGCTGAAACTCAGCTAGTGAAGCTGAGGTGATTTCATAGGGTTGCGCTTCAGGGTGAGAGACTCCGTATTCACCCTTGGCCCAATGAGAAGGGTAAATCATTGGGGCGATGTAATCTACGACCTTTGCCATTCCTGGAATGTCTTGGGCTATCTGCTCCCCGCGTGTAGCGGCAATGCCAAAAACAGACACCCCTTGCATGACATCAAACTCGTGGAGATTAGATTGTGCCTTCGCAAGGAAGTTGTTTATCACTGCAGAGGGTTTCTCCGAACTCGAGGTGAATCCCGGGATTCGCATTTTATCTAAGCTGCCCTCAGGCCGACGCATGTAGTCCCAGAGAATGTCGTCGATTCCTGCTTCGGCCGCTTCGGTTGCGATAGCTAGGTTGTACTCCTGAACTTGATCATTATAAAAATTAGTGAAACCACCGTATTTACTCAAAGGTTGACCATTTGTACCTTGCAGAACCCAATCTTTGTTTCCGAGGTTCCAAGCATGCTGAGATAAAATAGGGTCACGAAACGCGACGATTCTTCCAATTACTCGAACACCCAAAGAATGGAGTTCTTGAATCGCGTCGCCTAGATCAAATTGACTTCTAATTGACCCGGCTTCGCGTGCCAATTGCAACTTCGAATTGTATCCGAGGTATCCGCTTTCATCTTTTAGAGTTAGCTCTATGGCGTTAATTTTACCGGCTTTAATTAAATCAATAATAGGGTTTTTGAGGGCGGGGTAAGCCCATGCTGCGGCGCTCACGTGGACTGCTTGCGTTTTCGGGTACTTGATCGGCACTACGATCTCTACCGAAGAAGTGTTACCGGCTTCATCAATAGCTAGAACGCTCAAAGGGCCAGCGGGTGGACGGTCAAGCTCGAGTTTGAATTTGCCACCAGATGATGACACTGGAATGCCTCCAACTATGACGGTGGCATCTGATTCGGAAATTCCGCTAATAGTTACAGCTTGTCCAATTTCAACTGGATTCAAGACATTGGGTATTATCAAGGTTGGGGGTGTGTCATCAATATTGAATGTAATTTCTCGTGAAACTTCTCCAAAGATCCGACGATCTACAGTCAGGCGAAGAATATGTTTTCCCTCAGGTAGGGGAGGCACTACCCAAAAAATTTGATTTCCATAGCGTTGAAATCCGCTGATAAGCGAATCATCTAAAAAAATTTGAGCGGTACGGCCGTTGGTTCCATCTATGTTGAAGCTAATTTCTTTACCTTCAATATTTAGTGGTTGGAGAGAAGCGGCGTCATTTATTCCCGATATTTCTATATCTACTTGCCGAATGGTTATGGAAAGAAGCCCTATCCCGATAAGAGTAAGAGTTGTAGCGAGAAAGAGTAACCCCCATCTGCGGTGTTTTGGCGGGTGCTCGGGAACGTAAACAGCTAGCGTCGGGCGCCAAGTCTTGTGTTCGCGTCGGCCCACCCGTTTTGACAAGTCTTTGGCATAAACAGGGGCCTCGGCTTTTACCGGCTTCCATGGAAATCCCCATCCATCTGCGGGGTCGACTTTGTCTTCAGGCATAGGATTATTTGTCGGTGGAACAACATCGAACACTAGTGAAGGAGCAACCTGATAACCACGGGATGTTAAAGTCCAACGATTGGTTTGAAATCCTGGGGTGTCAATTTCGGTTTTTGCAAGCCCAGTTCTCCGAAGATTGTCGAGAGCTTGGATCACTTCTTGTTCGCTCATAGCGAGCGCGCTTGTGACTTCGGAGACGGTGCACGCTCTGTCTTGAGACAAAATGTGATGCAATACTTTTTTGTCGCTAATCGCCAGAAGTGGCACGTCGTAAGGCTAGTTCGGTAAACGCCGAGATAGGAAGTTGAGACAAGATTGAGTTGATTGTTAACTGATTCAAAATCTTTTATCTCGATAGACGACTTTGTTCTTGCTTGAGAGTTTTTGTGGAAGGGAATTTAATACGTGTCTGGTCGCTGATGACAGTCGATTAGACCGCCTGAGTTCCGAACGATTTGGAAACTTCTAATTAAAAACCAACATTGGCCCAGGAGCCCGCTAATTTGCAAATGCTCGATCTATCTACCTGGGTACTCGATTGAGTATCTCTAGGTTCATTTTAGATAATTGTGTTTATTACCAGAGGAGTCCTATGAATAGCGACCGTGAAGAACTTAATTGGGAAAAATATGGTTCTGCCGCTCGAGCACTTGCTCAGATTGTTGCTGATGATGAGTACCGACCCGACATAGTATTAGCTATTGCCCGAGGAGGTCTCTTTATCGCCGGTTCGCTTGGCTACGCGTTGTCGGTAAAAAATTTGTATGTAATGAATGTGGAGTACTATACGGGGGTAGATGAACGCCTCGAAGTTCCGGTAATGCTTCCTCCATATGTTGACATGGTCGATCTGCGAGATCTGAAAGTGCTAATTGCTGATGATGTTGCGGATACGGGGCACACATTGGCCTTGGTACGTGAACATTGTTTAAGTGAAGTAGCTGATGTGCGTTCGGCAGTTCTTTACCAGAAGCCTCAGTCAGTAGTGGACTGCGAATATGTGTGGAAACATACAGATAAGTGGATTAACTTTCCTTGGTCCACGGAGACACCATTAGTGAACCCAAGAAAGGGGTCTGTTGTTCTAGACGCATAGCTAGTAGCTATCGGGAGCGCAGTTTTTATGAAAATGTCTCGGAATTTCGCAGATTTGAAATCAACTGATATCGGTCATCGGCTTAGCTCCTCATCTATTCTCCTCGTGCCTGTTGGGGCGATTGAGCAACATGGCCCGCATCTGCCGTTAAGCGTTGATTTAGTTATTGCTGAAACTACTGTCGCTAGGATTATCGCTGAGCGAGGTGAAGAGCTAGATCTATGGGCTCTTCCACCAATAGCTATTAGTAAATCCAATGAACATGTTGGTTTTGCTGGATCGTTGTCTCTTCGTGCAGGAACGTTACTCGCGCTACTTGATGATCTTGGAAGTGGCATAAAGGAAACCCCGATTCGAAAAGTTGTATTTGTCAATGGTCATGGAGGCAATTCTTCGTTGCTGAATGTTGCATGTCGTGATCTTCGAGTAGCACATGGCCTAATGACTTTTCTGATGCATCCGTTTATTCCACCAGATCAGGGAGGGCATTCACCTCCCAACGAAATGGGGATGGGAATTCATGGCGGTTACGAAGAAACTTCTGTAATGCTGTATCTATGCCCTGATCTCGTCGATATGAACAGTGCTTTACGAAATATCCCCGAAGAGTTGAATAAGAATCGTTACGTGCGTTTCGGCGGTGCGACTTCGTTTGGCTGGCTGGCGAGTGATTTTGGGAAACATGGACACATCGGTGATCCGACTGGGGCTACGAGCGAAGCGGGACAAGAGCTTTTCGCTGCGGCTTTAGAATTCGTTGGTGATCAACTAGAAGAAGTATCGAAATTTTCTTTTTCGTAAACGAGTCTTGTTTCGGTGAAAAAGACTTTTAGCTAAAACGCTTTCGAACTCGTTCTAAAAACTCATTTCTTTTGAGTAAATCAGAACGGTCTAAATAATACATAGCCAACCAATCTGTTTGACATCGTTTATGGCAGAGCAAACGAAGGCCTCGAAGCGGTGTCCTTTTGCTGCCAAGACCCTGCAACCTATTTCTGAAAGGGCCAGAGCCATGGGTTGTGACAACTGAAATTCTGCGGATATTTGACAATAGACCTTTGATGTTGGCGTTACCGGGAGGAAGAGTGAAAGCAACTTCGTTAACCCATACTCTGTCAAACCAACCTTTCAGCATTGCGGGAGCTCCGCCCCACCAAGTTGGATGTACTAAAATTAAATGATCAGCCCACTGTAATTTTTTTGTGTGGTCATTGATAAGAGGTTTTTCAGCTATCGAATTTAAATGTCCGATTTTTTCTTGCAGACTCAGTTCGGGCCGAAACCCTTCGTCGTAGAGGTCAATACTGATCACTTCTCGTTTTCCAAGGTTAAGCGACTCCACCACTGCATCTCTAAGAGCGGTATTGAATGAGTTTGGAAGTGGATGGGCATGCACGACCAAACATTTTTTACCTAACGTGTTTCCAAACCTCATAAGCGACTGAGCTTAGTTTCTACTTTTTTCAGAAACATTTCCCTTTGCCGAAAAGGTCTTTGATCTACGCGATCAAGATGTAGCCAAGTGCTCCTGGCGTTCGGGTGGGAGAGTAACCGCATGGCTCTGCAAATCACCCACCTGCCGGTATCGGCTATCAAGAAGCTTTGCCATTTGCGAGATCCTGTTGTAGTTACCCCTACCAGCCGTCGCACGTGGCGTAACTTTGATTCAATCAGTTTTGTTTCAGGGTTGATATCAAATGCCACCGTTGGAATCATTACCCTGTCGAACCATCCCTTAAGAATGGC
>DMOB01000185.1:0-2785 GCA_003452475.1 Acidimicrobiaceae bacterium
GCAGGCCGGGCAAGACGCTATGGAGAATTGTTCAAAGCCAGTAATCGCAGCTATTCATGGCACAGCACTCGGAGGTGGCTTAGAGGTAGCACTCTGCGCTCACTACCGAGTAGCACTTGAAACAGCTCAGTTTGGCCTGCCGGAAGTAAAGTTAGGGCTACTCCCAGGTGCCGGCGGAACCCAGCGTCTACCGCGCGTAACAGGACCTGCTAAAGCTTTAGAAATGATGACCAGCGGAGAGCCAATATCAGCAATTGAAGCACTTGAATGCGGCCTCATCAACGAAATTGTCGATGACTTAGAAACCGGAGCGATTGCCTTTGCCGAAAGAGCGGTTGCTGATTCGTTACCGCTGCTTCGCATCCGCGACCGACATGATAAAATTTCCGACGCGACGCCTACTCTTTTTGATGATTTCCGCAAATCGATTGCCAAAAAAACTCGCGGTTTTCTTGCCCCTGAGTACAACATTCGTTGTGTCGAAGCTGCTGTAAATTTACCATTTGAGGATGGTCTAGCTCGAGAGCAGGAACTCTTCGGCGATTTGATGCGTGGGCTTCAATCTACAGCACAGCAATACTATTTCTTTGCTGAGCGTGCTGCGCTCAAAATTCCTGGACTACCTAAAGACACTTCCCTAATCGACGTCAACAGATGTGGAATCTTAGGTGCAGGAACCATGGGCGGCGGAATTGCTATGAACTTTGCCAACATTGGGATTCCAGTTACATTGGTGGAGCGCGACCAGGAAAGTCTAGATCGTGGTCTCGCTGTTGTTCGTTCCAATTACGAACGAACCGCTGCGCGAGGAGGCATCTCGGCTGAAGACGTCGAACATCGAATGGCGTTAATTAGCTCCTCGACAGACAAGAATAGTTTTAGTGATTGCGACCTCATCATTGAGGCAGTCTTTGAAAACATGGAATTGAAGAAAGAGATATTTAGCGAACTTGACGCAATTTGTCACCCAGGTGCAATCTTGGCATCGAACACTTCAGCGCTTGACATTAACGAAATTGCTTCTGCGACAAGTCGCCCCGAATCAGTTGTGGGAATGCACTTTTTCTCCCCTGCCAATGTTATGAAAATGTTAGAAGTCGTTCGTGGGTCTGCTACCTCAGACGCCGTAATAGCGACTGCCATGTCCATCGGCAAAAGAATAAACAAAACTCCAGTTCTGTGCGGCGTCTGTCATGGTTTCATCGGCAATCGAATGTTATTCATGCGTGGTGTTGAAGCCGAGAAAATGCTTTTAGAAGGTGCGACTCCAGCACAGATAGATCAGGTACTGTTCGATTTTGGTTTCCCCATGGGACCATTTGCAATGATGGACCTCGCGGGGCTCGATATTGGTTGGCAAGAGTCCACGTCATCAAGTTCAACTATTCGGGAGATCCTTTGCGAGAGTGGCAGGCGAGGTCAAAAGAATGGTCTTGGCTTTTACACGTACGACTCCACAACTAGAGCTGCGACTCCTGATCAAGACGTGGTTTCATTAATTAGCGACTTTGCTGAATCTAAACACATAACTCAAAGGGAGATCACGAATCAGGAAATTCTTGAACGTTGCCTCTATCCGATGATCAATGAGGGCGCAAAAATTCTTGAAGAAGAAATCGCCATCCGAGGAAGCGACGTTGATGTTGTCTGGATTAATGGCTATGGATGGCCTATGTACACAGGAGGCCCTATGTTCTGGGCTGACACAATAGGACTGGAGGAACTCGTTCAGAAAATTCGGCAGTATGGCATTGACCTTGGAGGTGAGCATTGGAACCTCTCGCCTCTCTTAGAGCGACTTGCTGCCGATGGTAACCAACTGCAAGGTTACTCAAACTGATATGAGCTCAGTCGCCAGTCAACTAATCCAGAAGGCAGTTGAATTTCAGCCGCTACTGAAGCAGCAGATAAACGAAATCGAAAGTTCTAGGCAACTGCCCCAACCCTTAGCCCTCGATCTGGCGAAAGCTGGGTTTTACAAAATATGCACTCCTATTGGACTAGGTGGGCTTGGGGCCAGCCCTGAGACATTCTGTCAAGTTTCCGAAATCCTGGCCGAGGCCAGTGGCTCTGCAGCTTGGTGCGTCTTTATTGGCGCCACGTCCCAGTACATGCTGCCCGCGCTCGACCCTTTGATGTGCGCCGAAATCACGTCAGACCCAGATGTTATTACGAGTGGCGTTTTTGCATACTCTGGAACCGCCACACCAGCTCTGAAGGATGGAAATACAGGGTTTTATGTGAACGGTCGTTGGGATTGGGGATCTGGATCACTGAATGCTTCATGGATATCTGGTGGGGTCTTGATAACAGATCAAAATGGTGAAAGAACTCGAGACAAAGAAGGAAATTTCGTTGAAGGCAGAGCATTTTTTAAACCAAGTGAAATTAAATTTCTAGATAATTGGCACGTTTCAGGCTTGAGAGGAAGCGGCTCAACCTCCTATACGGCCGAGAATCTTTTCCTGCCATCACAACGAGTCGCTATGGTCGATGATCTTTCGCTTTCAGAATTCGCATCAGAGCATATTTACCGGTATCCAAGGTTCGGTTTTCTAGCAATACCTATAGGCGCTGTGTGCCTTGGCATGGCACGAGCGTCTATTGACGAACTCATAAAAGTTGCTAAAGAAAAAACACCTCAAGGTTCAAGCCGAACAATGGCGCATCGAAGTTCGCTACATAAGGACGTTGCATTAGCTGACACTAACTTGCGCGCATCTAGAGCATTGTTCTACACAACCATTCGTGAGACATGGGCGGAGGTCGCAACGCACAAAAGTTC
>DMOB01000322.1:0-7327 GCA_003452475.1 Acidimicrobiaceae bacterium
AAGGACGTTGCATTAGCTGACACTAACTTGCGCGCATCTAGAGCATTGTTCTACACAACCATTCGTGAGACATGGGCGGAGGTCGCAACGCACAAAAGTTCGTTGGAATCACGCAGAGCATTAAGAACGGCAACCTTTCATGCAGTCGCTACAGCCAAAGATGTCACGGAGCGGATGTACACAATTGCGGGAGGCACTTCGATATTTGAGGATTCGCCGCTGCAGCGAAACTTTCGCGATGTGCACGTAGCTGCTCAGCATATGATGGTCGGTGAACCAGTTATGGAATTAGCTGGCCGAGTTATGCTCGGATTAGATGAAATTGCACTGGGATTATAGGTTCTGGGAGTTTAATTTTCCCGCAAAGCAAAGACCCTTCAACTCGGTACATCAATTCCGGCTCTCGAAGCCGCCCGTTTTATTCCTTCCCAAACCTCAACCGGCACATCCAGGCCATCGCGAATTCGAACCTCCCGCCGTTCCATCTCTAGCTGACCAGGTAATCGAACGGCTTTTCCTTCAGAGCTCGGAGCAGCCGAGAGGAACCATCCAATATAGTCGGTGACACCACCTGCAAATTCGTTCGACGGATCTATCTGATTTGGGTCAAGGTAGATAGAGAGCATGCCATTTGCAAATCTTATTTTTCCAGGTCCTGCCGTGCCAGTTCCGGTAAGAGCCCCAGCCAATAACTCACACATCACAGAGAGGCCAGACCCTTTGTGATCTCCCATCGCTCGAAGAGCTCCAGATCCTCTCGCCGCATTTGGTGCCTTCCCTTCTTTGACTTCGTACAGCACAGATGGATCATCAGTTAATTCGCCAGATGGACCAACAAGCGAATCCGGCGGCAAAGGTGCCCCACCTTGGAGAGCAACCATCGCTTTGCCCTCAGCAACAATCGATGTAGCAAAGTCATGCACTATCGGATTTTCTCCCGCAACCGGAACTCCGAACGCCATTGGATTTGTTCCCATCCGTCGATCTCTAGATCCAAAAGGAGCAACCAACTGAGACGAGGCAACGTTTACAAGATGAATTGAAATTAAGCCAGAGTCAGCAGCCATCTCTGCGTACTCCCCAATACGACCTAGATGTCCGGCTTTACGGAGCGCAACTATCGATAGCCCAAATTTTTTAGCCCGTTCTATTCCCAATTCAACGGCTTGAGGACCTACGGTTTGACCCATTCCATAAGACCCATCAACGAGTAGCAACGAGCCATTATCGATCAGAATTTCGATTTCTTGATCAGCAATCTGCACCCCTTGTTCCAGCCAGTCAAGATACCTAGTCACCCTAATAATTCCATGACTATCATGACCAGTCAGATTTGCGTCAATCAGGCTCCTAGCTATACGCGAACTTTCATTGACGGAACACCCAGCATCAACAAACAGCTTTCCGACAACGCTCTCGATAACGGCTGAACGCACATTAACTGTTTCGTTGGCGATCTTTTCTGCATCCATTATTTAATCGTACGTTCCATTGCATTCCTGTGCATCTAGGAATTTACAAGATTGAAGAACCATGGTTTAAATTAGTCACTTCATGTCGTCACTTCGCGACAAGGTTTCACTAGGTTAATACTCTAAGTTAGGATTTAAGTTGCCCCAGTTGACCCAGACCCTCGAAGAAACTTCCAACTCCTGCAAGTATCCAATGACTTTTAGGAGTAGCACGGATCTGAACAGATTGAACAAGAGCCGCTTGCAAGCAACAGATAACTAACTTTCTGAAATTGGCCGCCATCTTTTAGATGACTACCGTGATATTGTTTCGTTTTGTTACGAACGGGGGACGTTCTGTAGCTACAAACAATAAAGGTGGGAAAATGCCAGCACATGTATGGACAGACACTTGGAAAGTGAAGCCAGGCCGGATCGAAGACTTCGTTTCACTCATGGAAAGATTCGATGGAATATTAGCGCGACTTGATGTCAGTCCTTCCTATCACACCGTTGTTCAAGAATTAGCAGGACCAGGAGCAGGCGGTTTGATGACCTTTCATCACACCTTCGGCTATCCCTCTTATGAAGAGTACGGAAAGGCAACTGACGTATTCTTTGAAGATCCTGAATTTCAAGAGCTGTTCGGCGAAGGGGCGCTTGGTCCTGATGCCCCAGCTGAAACTGTCAATGGGGCAATCGGTATCGTCATGTTTATGCACACAAAATAAGTGAGGTGATCCGATCTGATAGGAGCCGGCCTCTTGGGGACGGCTCTTATACTTCTGACACTTCATAGCTCTAGTTCACAATGATTTGTGTCACGAGTAAACCGTTGATCTTAATTAAAGTCATGCACTTCTTAGCCGCAGATAAGAGGACGCAGCCTTTATTAAAAGAGTCACTCCCTTGTTTTCGACGGGCCGGCTGAAGAAGCCAATACAGGAGTACAAAATTAGCTGCGGGTACGAGCCCAAATAGCAGCCAAATTCCCTTTCGATCAATATCATGCAGGCGACGAACGCCCAATGTTATCAGCACCCAAATGTACGCAATTGCGTACACAACCTCCGGTCCTATCTGGTCAGTTGCTAGACCCAAAATAAGTGCGAAGATTCCCCTTCAATAACGAACACCACGGGGTGAATGAGGAACGGCGACCAAAAAGCGGATGGCGTAGTTCGGCCCTCTAAATCGTGGAAACGAAGCCAGGATTCCAAGCAAAGATTAGTCGCCTTAATCGTCACACAATAGCATCTCCTTCATTTCTTCGGTTCACAACCATTTGCATGGCAATAAGACCATTCAACGCTTCTTCTCTGGTCAATAGGACCTCGAGGTGAACCAGTGAGTTTGGTTCAGCCATTGCTACGCTCCGGCGTTTAGATTCAAGTTGGTGAGAATCAGTTAGTAAAGTCATGATGTTCAGAACACTACTTTTGAGGTGGGACAACTTTCTTTGCAGATTTACATGGCTAAACAGATTTAATTTTCACTGTGTTAGGTTTCAGAAAGTCGACGATTTGAGAAGAGAAAAATTATGAAATTTATTCAAGTAATGGAGCAAACCGGAAACATTGAAGAAGCTCGGGCAGAGATCGAGGGCTACTTTCAGGCTGCCGGCGATAACACAAAAGTTCGACAAATTTTTCTCTGCTCAGATCGAGACGATGAAGCAAAGATCATTTCTATAGTTCATTTTGATTCTTCGGACTCTGCGAGCGAGAACGACGATCTAGATGCGACAAAAGAAGGTGCCGCTGAATCCCAGGCGACTACAGATATCACTTATAGAAATCTCGATGTGCAACACGAATGGGTTCGCTGATCGCCTATCTCTGCATCAACAGAATCAGTTCAGTAATTAGGCACCCCTTAAAGGAGTCGTTTACTAATACGATGTTCGGATTTAGTTAACCACAAGTAAACAAAATTATTATTGGCATTTAGTAAATCGAGTCAACATGACTCTACAACGAATTGAATTGGAGATTAAGCGATGAAAATTTTTCAAAGGGTAATGACGTTTAAACCTGAATGCCTTAGCTCGGGTTTAGAGGCAGTTACCAACACTGTCGAATACATGAATGCCAATAGCGGACAAACGTGGTTTGGCTGGCAAGTACTAGCAGGTATGCCCGTCGGTACCGTAGCAGTAAGTACTCGAGCAGATAGCTGGGCTTCTTTAGCAGAAACTCAGGCTGAGATGAGAGCTGATTCGGGATACATGGAGAGAGGAAACAAGGTATTGGAAATGCTCTGCTGTCCGGCTCAAGATTGGGTTATGAATCCCATTGCAGGCGCTGGAAATATGCCCGAAGCTCCAGAAATTCTTGTTAACACCATAAACCGAGCTCCCTTCCATAAAGTTGCCGACGCAATTGAACTGAACCAAGAGTTCTGTCACATGATTACTGATATCGCTGGAACTCCATCTGCAGCGATGATGACCACCCTCGGAGAAATCAATCCAAGCTTCGCTCTCTTGTTGTACTACAACTCAATTGCTCAATACGAAGAAAGAAACACCCCAGAAGTCTGGTCGATGATTGGCAATGGTCCGCTTCAGGAACGAGGTCGCTCTATTTTCGAAGAAGGAAGCGGCCTGCAGACAGTTAACCGTCGCATCGCTTAGCGTTTTCGAAACATCGGCAGTAAGTTGTCTATGAGCTGACTGCTAGCGACACATTTTCATCGGCCTGAGAGGGGCTCCCGAGCTTAAGCACCAGGGGCCCTTCAGCTCTAAAAAACTGTCTAATTACTGGGTTCCTTCGGGTTCGCGGTTTCTGCTCGGTTTAGCTTCACTTCATAGAAGAGTTCCCTGTTTGGGCATACTCAGCTTGCATAAACGTCCGCAAATAGTCACCGTATCGATAGGCCGAAACAGTCACCGGGTTAAGCTCATCTACGCAACCTGAGAGCGGCTCGATATTGGTATCCGGTCTTGGGTCAAAGAAAAACGGTATTGCGTAACGGTCACCACCGCTCTCGTTTAGAGCTCTGTGACGGGTTGAGCGAAATCGGTTATTGCTCCAAGAGCGCAAAGTGTCGCCGGAATTCACAACAAACGACATAGGTTCCTGGTCAACTTGAAACCAACCAGTTTCAGATTCGATCCAAAGCCCGTTGACTGTGTTCGCGGGCAAAAGAGTCATGAACCCAGCATCGCTATGTGTATCAATTCCGAATTGATTATCAGCGGCGGGAACATCTGGGTAATGAGTAACCCGTAAGGTAGCCAGAGACGGGCTAAAGAAACTCTGAAAATAATCTTTTGCCATATCTGCTGCTAGTGCGTACAGCGGTAACATTTTAAGACAAAGTTGCTCAAGCGTTCGATAGTACGCTTCGGCTGCTGATCGGAATCCGGGCAATATGGTGTCACATGGAAACTGATTTCTTTTTGAACCAGGACGACCCATAAAAAAAGCCGAATTTAGAGAATGTGGTCTATCCCCTATTTGCGCACCTCCTATGCCGATGTAACCCATTTTTCCCGAGCTCATCAAATGATCGTGTTTGCTCTCGATAGCAAGGTCATGGTATCGACGCGCCCAGTCATAAATCTCTTCAACCTGCTCCCAAGGCACACCGTGACCAACGATCGAGAAAAACCCGACTTTCTCTAACGCTTCACGCACTTGAGTTGATGCAAATTCTAAAGATCCTGACTTGTTCGCCATATAGGCGCCAAGGTCTATGATCGGAAGCTGAGATGACGCATTGAACCCTTCCATGGCTAAACCCTAACCCAGTTATCCCCACCGCTTAGCCAGAAGACCAACCTGAGCAATAAATAAACAGCCGCACGCAGCACAACAAAAAGTTCTAGCAGCCCCACAGTGAAATTCACGTATTAGACCACTACCTCACTGGTGCTGAAGTATCTTACAAAAAAGCCTGGAAACCCCACGACTCATGCCCTTTCATGTAGTCGCACGAACGAATATCAAGAACAGCATGAAAAACACTACAGCTCAACCAATAATTAGAAGCCTACTGAGTCATATCAAGAATAAAAAATCATGGACGACTAAAGCCATGACAGTACCAACAAAGAACTACACGAGCAGAGACCATCTCCGCCGCGAGCAAGAGAGCTTATTTGCAGTAATGCCCCAGTTAGTAGCTCTCAGCTCTGATCTGCCGGAACTAGGTTCAACTCTTACCCGGGACACTACCTTGTTGCCGTTATTGCTGACACGTGACCACGTAGGACAAGTGCACGCCTTCGCTAACGTCTGTGCTCATCGCGGTGCACAAGTTGTTTCCAACGGTCGAGATTGCGCTCGCCGTCTTACATGCCCTTACCATGCATGGTCATATGATATGCAAGGAACTCTAGTCTCAGCACCAGATCAAAAAGCATTTCCCGATATCACCGTTCCGGGGCCAGGCCTCAGAGAATTGGCCGTTTACGAAGGACATGGAACTATTTGGGTCACTCTAGATCTCAACGCAACCAAACCAGTTGACCCACAGCTTGGAGCGATTACTGAAGATTTAGACAGTTTTGGAATCAGGGATTATGAGTATTGGAGATCGCATCATTTTGATCTTGATATGAACTGGAAGCTAGTCATAGACACCTTCCTCGAGCCCTATCATTTCGCCTCGCTGCACCGGAACACCGTTGGACCGTTTTTCGTGGCGAATCTTTGTCATGCCGAACGTTTCGGCCACCATGTGAGAGAAGTGTTGCCTCGTCAAACCCTAATTGATTTACTAGACGCACCTCCAGACACCTGGACACTCGAGCCGCACAGCGCGTTGGTTTACGTCCTATTCCCAAACACCGTCTTTGTTATGCAGATCGATCACATTGAAACCTGGCGAGTGTCCCCCGATCCTCATGATCCTAATAAATCAACATGTGACTTAGATTTTTATATTCCCAAACTTCCCGAAACAGCTTCAGAGTCATCTCATTGGGAGCGTAACTGGCAACTAACAATCGACACGGTCATAGATGAAGACTTCGCCACAATGACACGATTACAACGAGGGCTTATCTCTAATGCCGCCTCTGTGATCCACATAGGATCTAATGAACCAGCGTTGGGAATGTTCCACTCCTCAATTGGTGAAGCGCTCGAAGGCTAACCAACAAGCACCAACTTTCACAACCCATCACTGAAAACGAGAGGTGGAAATTTG
Organism: Acidimicrobiaceae bacterium; assembly: GCA_003452475.1. Classification (GTDB taxonomy): domain Bacteria; phylum Actinomycetota; class Acidimicrobiia; order Acidimicrobiales; family Poriferisodalaceae; genus UBA9040. The sequence goes on from DMOB01000322.1 coordinate 6,609, forward strand.
CGCACTTAACTGCGTGACTGGCGTTCACCTATCATTTTCAAATTTCGCAATCAAACCCTCTTAACGGGTCTTCATGTCCAACTAACAACTTTACTGAAGTACAAGGCTCTTTCGTAGCTTGCATAACACGCCATAACCACAAAACTTCAATCTGAATGCCACAGAAATAGTCTAAGTTGACATAGTTTGAAGGCCCGTGTGACGTTTACCGGAAGCTCAGCTATATAGCCTCACTTTATACTGCTAACAACAAACTAATCTGAGACAGGAAAACACCCTCCCATGATCGAAAGAACAGAAAATTACGATGTCGTGGTGGTTGGGGCAGGAAACGCCGCAGCATGCGCAGCGTTAGCTGCTGGAGACCAAGGGGCAAAGGTGCTCGTACTGGAAAGAGCCCCTAGAGCACTAGCTGGCGGCAACACCCGGTTCACCGCTGGAGCTATCCGATTTGCGTATAATGGTGTTGAAGACCTCAAGAATTTAATGCCGGATCTAACTCAGTCGGAAATTGATATGACTGACTTCGGTGCGTATAGCGAAGATGAGTTCTATGACGATATGGGCCGAGTCACTAATTACAGAACAGACCCAGAACTGGCTAATACTTTAGTTTCTCAAAGCTACGAAACAGTGAGTTGGATGCAAAGCAAAGGAGTCAGATTTGCTCCGATTTGGGGACGGCAAGCATTCAAAGTAGATGGTAAATTCAAATTTTG
>DMOB01000312.1:0-3379 GCA_003452475.1 Acidimicrobiaceae bacterium
TCGCTAGTCACGTCGCAAATATCGCTAAAAGCATAGGAATGCAGGTAGTGGCTTACGACCCATTTGCGCCAGCTGAACGGTTTAAGGAGATGCAAATAGAACGAGCTGGCACACTCGAAGAAGCTGTTACGGAAGCAGATGTAGTATCAATTCATGCACCTTTGAGCGCCGATACCTACCACTTAGTGGGAACCAAACTAATTAGCTCAATGAAAAATGGGGTTTATATAATCAACACGGCTCGCGGAGCTCTAGTTGATGAGAACGCATTGCTACTAGGGCTAGATAACGGCAAAATTCGCGGAGTTGCGGTAGACGTGACGGACCCCGAACCACTTCCAATTGGACACCCTATGCTCAGCCGAGATGACGTAATTGTCACACCTCACGTTGCATCAGCTACATCAGCAGGCGGAAGAAGAATTTTCTCTATGGCCATTGAAGAAGTGTTAACAGCTCTATCTAAAGAGCGTCCTCGTAACATTATCAATCCTTCGGTATGGCCAGGCAGAAACACTTAATTCCTCTCGTTGTATCTCCTCAACCATCGATAACTATCTTTCGGTACACCATCTTCAGACAGCAAGCCTCGCCTGTCATATCCATCTTCGAGACCGGGACGCAAATGTCTCTTTGAGGGAAGGTCTTTCAGAATTCCGATTGTTACACCGGCTGATAATTGAAGCTCTGATTCTCGCTCCAGAAAGGAGCGCAGCAATGCCGTCTGGCTCTCTTCAGTTCCTAAAATTGTTTCAGCTCCCCGAGAGCCTAAAAGGGCTGGGGTTCCCTCAAAAACAAGTAACTTAGGGAAAATTTTTGTATTCGTAGGCTTGGCTGACCGACAAAAGTCAAGCATCGGAATCAAGTCATCAGTCTCACTCGAGACATTCGCAGAAAGTAACCGGTGTGGATCCAGATGTCGGACAGTGTCAAGAAGACCATGCATCCATGCGTCATCGTCGCTATGTGGCGTACGGGCTATGTTCCAACTAATTATCGAAGCTCGCGATCGGTCACGCACAACTAGTTCTTCAAGCCGTTCCACAGTATCGCTGTAACTCCAACCGTCAGAAACATCAAATTTTCGTCCTAAGTCATTTTCACAACTTACTAGCACACCAACTCGGTCACAGGCCCTGATTAATGCCTCATCCGGCTGTCCAGCTAGTAAGTCAATAAAATTACAGCCTAGTTCTCTTACCCAATTTACTATTGAAGCAGAATCAGCAGTGCCAGATGCCCTACCAGAACCCTTAGGAGCACAATCTTCAAGTGCCACGCCCTTAAGCTTAATAGGTTCTCCATTTAACAAAATTTGACCATTCGCAATTGACAGCACTCTAAATCCAACATCATCAACAAGAAGTTCTTCTGCTAGTTCCCATTCCACTCGATACAAACGCGGGTCTTTGGGGCTCCATACGTCTGGCCAGCCGTCTATGCGGACCGCAGCCTGCCCATAGCTGTCCGTAATGAGACGAGAGCCAACTCCAAGCTCGGGGATTCGAACCGTGACAGTTCTATTGGCTGCTTCCGGGCCGTCAACTACAAGTTCTCCTACAAGCTCACAACCATTTGACTCCAGCTGCACCCAACTATCTCTTATAAAAGTTTGAGCGACGTCTACTATCGAAACTGATCTATACAACCCTCCAGGGCTTGAACGAACAGAAGTTTGTGTGTTGTCTCCGCGAATGACAATCCTATTCGGACCTTCAAATAAGGCATCGGTTATTTCTACCCACAATGCTCCAGGACCGTTCACACAACTAATCGGACCGTGTTCGTTGCACCAAAGTTCTACAGATTTATCGGCACCGGCAAGGTACGCGAAAACACGCCTACCGACTACCCGGTTGTAGCTAAAAACTTTACTGAACCATGCTGGCCCTTCGTAATAGAACCATTCTGGTCGTTGATAATTCCAATCTCCGGGAACCAAAACTTTATTTGAGCTATCAAAAGCACCCATGCTTATATCTGATATTGCTAAAACAGAATCCGGATCTGGAACAAACACCCATTGCCCGTCAAGCGATAATCGTTGACGTCCATCAATGTTTGAAAGCGGTGGGCTTGGAAGAAGAAGCGATGACATAGCGTTCGTGAGCCTAGGCTTCTATTCATGGCTCAATGGTCCAACTGGTCAGGAAAAATTAGTTCGTCTCCGAGACGAATAGTTCAAGTAGCAACCACTGAAGCAATTCGGGCTGAACTTATTTTGGCTTCGCAGTCCGGTTACGCCATCAGAACCCTCGGCACAGGACACTCTCATTATCCACTGATTCCAACTAGTGGCGTCATTCTTGACACGAGACCGCTATCTGGCTTGGTATCCGTAGATAAGAAAGAAATGACCGCTACTTTCCGCGGAGGAACCAAGATCCATGCCTGCGGTCGGCCGCTTTACGACCATGGACTAGCTCTTATAAACCAAGGCGACATAGACAATCAGACGATTGCAGGTGCTATAGCGACAGGCACCCATGGAACCGGCATAAACCTGGGAAGTATTACAAGCTGCGTCACAGCATTAAAAATTATTCTTGTTGACGGTTCTGAAGTAGAGTGCAGCGCCTCGAGAGAACCAGACTTATTCCAAGCAGCACGACTTTCGCTCGGAGCCATTGGAATCATGACTGAAGTAACTGTGCGGGTACGTGAGGCGTACAGGCTCGAGGAGGAAAAAACTTTAACGCCTATCGATGATGTCATGGAAAACATCGACTACCTAACCTCCAATTCTCGACATTTTGAATATTTTTGGTATCCGGGCCACACCGAAGCCATATGCAAGGCGACTAACGAGACAGAAAAGTTACCTATCTATCCGATAGGCGAGGAAGGGAATAGGCGAGGGTGGAACTTTGAGGTCCTATCTAATCAACGGCTAACTCCCCACACAGAGATGGAGTACGCCATCCCTGCGCATCACGGCCCATCTTGCATTCATGCCTTAAGAGACTTGATCAAGCATAGTCATAAAGATGTCAAGTGGCCCATTGAGTACCGAACGGTCAAAGCGGATGATTTATGGATTTCACCAGCTCGCAACCGTCACACCGTAACGATCTCCATTCATCAGGCTGTCGACAAAGATGAGGAGAAATATTACAGAGACGCCGAGGAAATTTTTCGAAGTTTTGAAGGTCGACCACATTGGGGTAAAATTCACTACTTGTCAGGAAATGACCTCATGGCGGACTATGACCGGTGGAACGACTGGTGGGAAATTCGAGATTTGGTAGATCCTAAGCAAGTGCTCATGAATGAACAACTCGGTACCCTTCGTCCCGAATGAACCAACTTAAGCCTCTTGCGAGTTATGTTCCTAAAGAGCCGACCTCTGAGAGCTTGCTAGATAATTTTCTTCGATACA
>DMOB01000057.1:0-6788 GCA_003452475.1 Acidimicrobiaceae bacterium
CTGTGCTATTTGTAGGAGTAGAGTATCGTGACCGCGTGCCGCAATGACTTGAACTCCGATAGGGAGTCCTTCGTGTTCACCGACTGGAACAGAAATTGCTGGTTGACCTGTAACGTTGGCTTGATCGACGAACCCAATTAGTTCTCTCAACTGCTGCTGGCCTGTCTCTGGGTTAGAAAGCAAACCGATTGTGGGAGTTAAACTTCCAAGGACTGGTGTTATGAGTAAATCGAAGTCGTTCCAAAAAGATGAGGTGCGGCGTGACCAATGATGGAGCCAGTTCTGAGCTGCTACGTACATGGTACCCGGCAGGGTGTTCCCTAATTCAGCTGACCACCAGTTCGAAGGTTCAACGTCTTCTTGTGTGATAGGTCTGCCAATCTCTTCGCCCCATCGGTATAGCTCCTGAGCCATACCAATAGTCCGAAGGACGATCGTCTGATCTGTCACATCATCGCTGAACCATTCTGGAGGATTTTTGTCTGCTGTTATTTGATGACCAAGGCTTTCGAGAAGGGAAGCAGTTTTGTTCACAGCGTCAACGCAAGCAGGATGGGCAGAAAAAGTTGCGATAGCTATTTTTTGCGACCCTGGGTCTGCCGCTAAAAGTTTACTGTAACTAGCAATAGGCAATTCTGTTGTTACGTAATCTCCATAACGTAAACCTGAGATTACGTCTAAAGCCAGACCCGTATCTCGCACTGTCTTGGTCAGGACACCATCAATTCCCAGGCCATGTCTGTGCTCTGATTTCGTTGGCCCTGCAGATACTGTGCCTCGGCTTGGTTTCAAACCAATTAAGCCACATGCGCTAGCAGGGATTCGGAGCGAACCGCCTCCATCGTTTCCATGTGCGATTGGAACTATTCCAGCTGCTACAGCTGCTGCTGAGCCACCGCTAGAACCGCCAGCAGAATATTTAATCTCATGAGGATTTCTGGTTGCTCCATACGCTGTGGGCTCTGTGGTGATAGTTGAGCCAAACTCTGGGGTGTTTGTTCTCCCAATAGAAATAGCTCCCGCTGTTTCCAAGGACGACCATAAGTAGCTGTTGTAGGAGCTTTTCCAGTTTAAGTTGCGGAGAAAAGATGTACCGCAATGAAATGGTTCACCGGCTTGTTCGCACCCAAGGTCTTTGACTGCAATTGGAACGCCAGCAAGAGCTCCTTGGTTTAAGTCAACCTGCGTAGCTTGGTGTAATGCTTGATCTAGTCGGGGGTGAATAATTGCGTTAATGATTGGATTCCAGGCATTGAATCGTTCAATTGTCCTGCCTAGTGCTTCTAGTGGTGAGATAGTGCCAGCTAATAGTTCTGTTCGCAGAGCCGTCGCATCCTGTTGTCGGATGTCGTTCATTGTGACCAAATCGAAGGCAGTCGATGAGCCCAAGGTGAAGCTGTTTCTATCTGCTTTGCTAAAGCCAAAAGTAAATCTTCGCCATATGGAGGTCCTATGAATTGAACTCCGACTGGAAGGCCGTCATGTGTCTCATGTAGAGGCATCGACATTGCAGGTTGGCCAGTTACGTTGAATTGGGCTGTGTAATGCAGAAGCTCTCCTAGCCGCTGGCTCCCTGTTCGAGGGTGACGAAGCTCTCCGATAAGAGGAGGTGGTTCTGTGAGAATCGGGGTAATTAAAACGTCGTATTCATTCCACCAGCTCACCATTTGTCTGGTGTAAGAATGAAACCATTCTATTGAATTCAAATATTCCATTCCGGATAAGGATTGGCCGATTGAGACAAGCGCTGCTGTGTCAGCTTCCATATTATTTTTCGTTAAAGGCCGACCTATCGCATTGCCTAAATCATTAGCTGTTACTGCATTTGCGACAGCTAACACCACTCTAAAATGTTTAAAAAATTGGTCATTGAACAAATCTTTTGGAAATGCTATTTCTACCTTATGTCCTAGCTCTTCGAGAAGCTTGGCAGCTGATTCCACACCTTGTGTGCACTCCGAGTGCACAGCTCCCCAATTTGATTGAGGGCATATGCCGATTCGCAGGCCTTGTGGGTTGTCAGCAAGAGAATCTTCGAATGAAATTTTAGGTTTTGGTGCCGAGTAAGGGTCTCCGGGCCATGAACGGCTGATGCCATCGAGTACACGTGCTGAGTCACGGACGCTGCGGCTAACTACACCATCTATCGCGGCTCCTCCCCAAAGTTCACCAAGAAGAGGCCCGAAAGAGACTCTACCCCGACTAGGTTTCAGTCCGAACAATCCACACTCTGACGCTGGAATCCGGATAGACCCGCCGCCGTCATTGGCATGTGCAATAGGGACAATTCCAGCAGCAACAGCTGCGGCTGAACCGCCACTTGATCCTCCTGTGGAATGTTCAAGGTTCCAGGGGTTGCGGCTAGCTCCGTATGCGACCGGCTCAGTGGTTACGGTTCCGCCAAATTCGGGAGTATTGGTCTTTCCTAAATTTACAAGTCCAAGATCGCGAAACATAATAGCTAGATAAGAGTCATGATCAGCATGGTAATTAGCGTCACGTAAAGCAACGTTTCCTGCATGATAAGGATCGCCAGCAGTCGTGCAGGTTAGATCTTTAGTAAGGAATGGGACACCCCAAAGAGTTGCCGATTCAGGAGCTTCGGTTTTAGTCATTGTCGTAGCGCGTTCTCGAGCAGAGGCATCAAGGTGGTGAATGACAGCATTTAGATCACCGTTAACGTTATTGATTCTAGCTAGAGCATCATCTACCAGTTCGATAGGAGAAGCTTCTTTTTTTGCTACTAGCTGAGCAAGAGCAACGCCATCTAAAGGAATGTTCATGGTGCCACGTTAGTAGAAGTAGTGGTCTGCACTTGACTAGAACCGAACATATGTTCGATGCTGGAAGGTATGGGCTTTAATTCTTCTTCCATGCCTTGGCGTGACCTCGAGCAACAACTCTCTGACAGTAAGGGAAGTAAATCTTTCATTACTTCAGAACCTAACAGTTATGAGCAAAACCCAAGTAACAAATACATTTCTCAAAAGCTGATATTTGGACGCGAAAATCAAACTTCCTATGCGGAGCTACATGCACATTCCTATTTTAGTTTTCTTGATGGTGCTTCTAGTCCAGAAGAGTTAGCGGCGGTTGCTGCTGATATTGGGCTTAGCGCGTTGGCACTTACCGACCATGGCGGATTTTATGGTGTCGTACGATTTGCAGAAGCGGCGAAAAAAGTTGAGCTACCGACAGTTTTTGGTGCGGAGTTAACTATTGACTCCTGGCAATCTACAGAAAGTTCTAAACTTAGCTCTTCTCGCAATGGTGTTGCTGATCCAGCAGGACAACATCTGGTAGTTCTTTCCCGCGGGCCTCAAGGCTACAGTTCGTTAGCTACATTGATTTCGAAAGCTCAGATGAATGGGGCTAAAGGCTCCCCATTGCTATCAAGCGATGAACTTTTATCTGCTCTTGATAGCAATAGAGATGATTGGGCAATTCTTACTGGAGGGCGGAAAGGAATTGTGCCAGCAGCTTTAGCGTCTGGAGGGCTTACTCAGGCCAGCAGAAAACTAGATCTTTTAGTAGATGCTGCTGGGCGCTCTAATGTTTTTGTCGAGCTATGGGATCATGGTGATCCTCATGACAGTTCACGGAACGAGGCGCTATATGAACTAGCGACGAGCAGCAAAGTTAAGTCACTCTGCACAAATGGAGTTCACTATGCCACCCCTAAACGTCGTTACTTAGCCGCTGCTATGGCAGCTGTTCGCAGCCGCAGATCGCTTGAAGAAATTAATGGGTGGCTTCCTTCGGCAGGTTCTGCTTATCTTCGTTCAGGAGATGAGCAGGCACAGCGATTCTCTCGTTACCCGGGTGTTGTCGAGGTAGCTGATTCTTTAGGTAAAGATTGTTCTTTCGATCTATCGCTTGTAGCGCCGAGTTTACCACCGTACCCATGCCCTGATGGGCTTGATGAGATTGCCTATTTAAAAGAGCTAGTTGAGGAGAGGTCTATCAGGTGTTATGGACGGCGTTTGCATGAACGAGTTGTCGGTGCTTGGGCCCAGGTTGATCATGAACTAGGGCTTATCGAACAGCTTGGGTTCGCTGGGTACTTTCTTGTTGTTTGGGACATAGTCTCATTTTGCCGGACCCGAGATATTTATTGTCAAGGTAGAGGTTCTGCTGCAAATTCAGCTGTTTGTTACGCCCTAAGAATCACCAATGTTGATTCGGTGTCTCTAGGACTTTTATTTGAAAGATTTTTATCTGCTGAGCGAAATGGCCCGCCGGATATAGATCTTGATATTGAAAGTGACCGGAGAGAGGAAGTTATCCAATATATTTTTGAGCGGTATGGGCGTTCTCATACCGCTCAAGTGGCGAATGTGATTACTTATCGCCCGCGCTCTGCTGTGCGAGATATGGCAAGAGCTCTCGGGTATTCCACAGGTCAACAGGATACTTGGGCAAAGTCGCTAGACCGGAATAGCTCCTTGGATCTAGCTGTAAAAAATCGTGAGCAGCTATCTCCAAAGACTACTTTTGTAGAAGTAAGTGATAAACAAAATAATTTGTCTATCAAGACTCAACAAAATGATGGGAACGAAAATAATTATCAGATTCCTATCGATGTTCTTCGGTTAGCTTCTGAAATAGAGAACTCTCCTCGGCACTTAGGAATCCATTCGGGAGGAATGGTTATATGCGACCGCCCAATAGTTGAAGTCTGCCCAGTTGAGTGGGGAAGAATGGCCAAGCGTTCGGTGCTGCAATGGGATAAAGATGACTGCGCTGCGGTAGGACTCGTAAAGTTTGATTTGCTTGGTTTAGGTATGTTGTCTGCTTTGCACCGCTCAGTCGATTTGATTGCTAATTCATACGGGGTTGATCTTGATTTATCTACGCTGCCTCAAGAAGATGAGGTGTACGAAATGTTATGCGCAGCGGATTCGATTGGAGTTTTCCAAGTTGAGTCTCGTGCACAAATGGCGACATTGCCTCGTTTGAAGCCTCGTTGTTTCTATGACTTAGTTGTTGAAATAGCGTTAATTAGACCAGGGCCAATTCAAGGCGGTTCTGTTCACCCCTATATTCGTCGACGCAATGGAACTGAAGCAGTAACGTATCTCCATCCACTTCTCAAAAAATCATTATCAAAAACCTTAGGCGTCCCACTATTTCAGGAACAACTGATGCAGATGGCTATTGATGTTGCAGGTTTTAGTGCATCTGAAGCAGATCAATTGCGTCAGGCGATGGGATCAAAACGGTCTGAGGAAAAAATGAAAGAAATCCAGCAGCGCTTGTTCGCAGGCATGTTCGATCATGGGATTTCATATGAGATTGGAGAACAAATCTGGAATAAAATGTCTGCTTTTGCAAATTATGGATTCCCAGAAAGTCATTCAGTCTCATTCGCCAACCTTGTCTATTCTTCTTCCTGGATTAAGCTTCATTATCCTGCAGCCTTTTGTGCTTCACTCGTTAACTCTCAGCCGATGGGTTTTTATTCTCCGCATTCATTGGTGCAAGATGCACGACGACATGGAGTTGTAGTCAGGACCCCTGATGTGAATGCTTCTATGGATGATGCGATTCTTGAGTTGTCTCCCGAATCACGTTCAGGTTTCGGAGTTAGGCTTGGACTTTCTTCAGTGCGAGGAATTGGGAATTCTCTCGCTTTGGAAATTGCTGAAGCTGGCCCTTATAAAAATATGGAGCAGCTTGCACGCCGAGTTTCGTTAGATCTTAAGCAGCTTGAAGCATTAGCTACCGCAGGGGCTTTTACTTCTCTGGGGCTTAGTAGACGAGATGCTTTATGGACTGCTGGAGCAGTTGCACAGTCGAGCTCTAGCTGTTTACAAGGAATTGTTACTGGAGCGGTTGCTCCAACATTGCCTGGAATGTCAGAGTATGAAGTTTCGATTGCTGACTTGTGGGCGACAGGCGTAGCTCCTGAGGGTCATCCGACTAAGTTTATTCGAGATAACTTAAATATGTTAGGAATAGAAACTTCGGAGTCTTTGAAAACATGCGCTCAGGGTAAAGTCAAAGTTGCTGGGGTAGTCACTCATCGACAGAGACCATCTACAGCGAATGGAACTTTATTTATAAATCTCGAAGATGAGACAGGGTTAATTAACGTCGTCGTTTCGAAAGGCTGTTGGCTCAGATTTCGGAGTGCTGCGAGGTCTGCGCCAGCGCTTCTCGTTAGCGGCAGACTTGAGCGCCATGAAGGAGTAGTTAATGTAGTTGCTGAAAAAATTGAAGTGCTTGAATTAGCCGAAGGTATCCATAGTAGGAATTTTTATTGATTCTTATCCCAGCGGTCGGCCGAATGGCATTGGGTCTTGCCAGGTTTTTAAAAATGATTCAGCTTTGTAGCAGGCGCCGAGAAACGGACCATCATCATGGTTGATTGTGTCTGCCATGAGAGCGCTAATTGTTGTTTCTGTTAAAGATCTAAGTTGGTCATGAGTGGTATCGGCTTGAGAAAACCAAGAGAGAACAGGACCGATATTTACAATAAAATCAGCAACAGCAGGAGCATCATTCTGGCGAAGAATTGCTAAGGCTTTCGAAGAGATAGCTGCAGGAGAAGTACCCACAACGACCTTAGATTCTAAGCTGTTAGCCCCTTGGGCAGCCATTGCCCCTGGTTTCGAGCCTACAAAAATTCCGTCAACGTCAGCTTTCCAGATATCCCATGGTTTGCCGATGTTGCCGAGTTGCTCCGTGCAGCCAGGGCCGTGTGACATCCAAGCATCAGCCAGAGTGTCTGGTTCGAAGGACCCTGTGACGTAGCCCTTAGCTGTAGAAATTCGTTTGATTATTCC
>DMOB01000305.1:0-3122 GCA_003452475.1 Acidimicrobiaceae bacterium
CATGGCGTGACACCTGTTGTAGCGATTAATGCGTTCCCTGAGGATCATAAGCCAGATCTCGAAGCGATTGCTGAAATCGCCAATGACTACGGTGTTCGTTCGTCTCAGTGCACACATTTCGCGAATGGAGGAACAGGCGCAATTGAGTTAGCTGAAGCCCTATCTGATGCAGCAAATGAAGCGAGCACATTTAGATTGCTGTACCCCGAAACATTGTCAATCACTGAGAAAATACGGACTGTGGCTACAGAAATCTATGGGGCCTCTTCCATAGAGATTTCACCGCGCGCCACCAAAGAAATCGAGCGTTACGAAAGTATCGGTTTAGGTACGTTGCCAGTTTGCATTGCTAAGACGCACTTGTCGATATCTTCAAATCCCCTGTTGAAGGGTGCGCCTTCTGATTGGGTGCTTCCTGTTCGTGAAGTTCGTGCTGCTGCAGGTGCTGGTTTCATTTATCCAATCTGCGGTGATGTACGAACGATGCCCGGTTTAGGAAGGGACCCGGCTGCCAAACACATAGATATTGACTCTGATGGGAATACAATTGGGTTGAGTTGATGAGGATCGTAAAAAAGAAACCACAGCGAGCGAAAAGTGCCACAGAGAAAGCCTTGTTGCTATCTGTGCTCAATAATGCACGCCTAGAAGTCATCCCACTCAATAATCTTTACCCACAAGTTAAGTTTTTGCCGGCAGGCTCAGCCATCTCAGTCACAGCGTCTCCGGCAAAGGGCATAGATGCAACGCTTGATCTAACTGAATTGTTGTTAGACGAGGGGCATGACCCGGTTCCGCATATCGCTGCGCGCCTGGTGAAATCTGAAGCTCACTTTGAGGAGATAATTTCACGTCTCGACGGGTTAAAGCGACGTGAGATATTTCTTATCGGTGGTGACTCCCCCGATTCATCTGGAGATTTTACCGACAGTATTCAATTGCTTAGCTGCTTGCTAAACAATCGACACCAGATTTCTCGTATCGGGTTTGGCTGTTATCCAGACGGGCACAGTGAGATAGACGATGCGGCATTGACCCTTGCTTTAAAACAGAAAGAGGATCTTTTACGATGCTTTTCGATTGCCGGTCATGCATCCACACAAATGTGCTTTAACCCTAAAAAAGTTAAGTCATGGTTGAGAACTGAACGGTCTTACGGGTTTCAGTTACCAGTTCATCTCGGCATTCCGGGTCCGGTAGACCGAAGTAAACTATTTGCTATGGGTACGAGACTTGGAATCGGAAATTCTGTCAGGTTCCTCAAAAAAAACAAGGCATCCTTACGTCGGATGATCGCTCCCGGTGGATACGACCCAAGCGAACTTTTGGACCCTCTAGCATCAGAGCTCCAGACCCTAAACATTGCGGGCTTGCACATATTCACTTTTAACCAAATCGAAGCGACGTGCTCCTGGTTGCATGCCTCAATAGCCAAGATAGAAATCGAAGACATCAGAAACTAAATAATCTAATTCAAATGTCCTGTAATTGATTTAAGTTATGTCATTAACCAATAGAACGCTTAACAGGATTATTACTCCAACGTTCAACGTTGATATTTGCCATTTCCATCGATGATTATTTTTCCAAAACCTAGAAATGCTAAGGCCATTCGCAGCGATTCCGATAACTGACAAAGGCACCCCGATCCATGGACCAACACCGCTGCTAAATCCGAGGGTTGGAGCTACGAAAGGAAAAATAACGTATGTTAAGGAACACCGTACTGCTGAGATGATCATCGAAAAACTAAATGTACGCACATCATCAGAATCGGTGACTTCTGCAGAATTTAACTCACTGATCGATTCCATCAACAACTATTCTTTCATGCGCAAAGCTAGATGAGTTAATTATTACAAGCTAATTTTACAACATTGGGAACTAGCTCAAACTTCGTCATAATAGTTTCGAGTTTTTCGCCATCAGCTTGAACTTCTTGCAAGACTTCTGATCTATAGAGTTTAAGTTCTAACGATGTGGCGTGCACGGTAGTCACAGCCGGATGATGGATGTGAGCACCGGAAAAGACCCTTGGCAATAGCCTTAAAAATGTACGTCGGTTAGTTTTTTCAATAACTACCAGTGATAATTTGTCGCTGAAAGGGTCGGCGTCAGGTGCAATTTTCATTCCGCCACCAAAAGTCGATGTGTTCGCCACAGCGATCATAAGGACGTCTTTTCTCTGTCGCTTACCATCAACTGTGTAATCGGCCTTCCAAGTCCCAAGCTTCACGCTTTCTTGAAGTGATGCCAAGGTGTACTTACTGGAGCCTTTGGGACGAATCATCTTTGATGCTCTGTTGTTCACTGCGACTGAGAACCCGGCTGTTGCGACCGTAGCGACCCACACTGAATTGCCGAACGCGTCGCTAGCTTTAACACCACCAATGCTTCGCACTGGACCAAAAGCCACCTTGATAGCTGCCCTAGGGTCAGCTGGAATTCCTAGTGCTCTAGCGAAGTCGTTGCCAGTTCCTGTTGGCACGATACCTAGCACTGCTTCTTGTTGTGCGCACGCGTTGAAGCCGAGATGTGCCATCCCATCGCCCCCAACAACCACGACTCGGTCGCTTTCCTTTGCCAATCGTGTTGTTGCCAAAAGCGCCTCCTCCTTAGAGTTCGGCACGCGTACGGCAGTGGTATAGCCGAGCGATGAGGCATACTCGTCAATCGCAACGCCCACTGCTTCACTCTGACCTCGCCCCGAGGCCGGATTCACGATAATTGCTGCTAGCGGTTTTGGTATTTCCATTGATCCCTTAATAAAGGTTTAATCGTTAGGTACAGTACCGGAAGAGTTAGTTGTGATGTTTCATCAATTCAACGTGATTGGGAGTGTTTAATGTCTGGTGCACTTGATGGTATACGTGTCCTTGACCTTTCGACATTGGTACAAGGACCACAGGCTGCGGCGATGCTGCATGACCTTGGAGCGGAAGTATTGAAGATTGAATTACCAGAAGTCGGTGACATGGGTAGACACGTTGGTGTTATCGATGAACTCGGCGTTTCCGTATTCTTTGTGGCCTGCAACCGAGGTAAACGATCCGTCGCTCTAGACCTGCGGACCGATGGAGGTAAGGAAGCTTTTCTGAGGCTTGTTGAAACCTCGGACGTAG
>DMOB01000259.1:0-29415 GCA_003452475.1 Acidimicrobiaceae bacterium
GACCAACTTCGAGAAGCGGGAATAGTTGGATAGCTATCGGTAATCGCACACAATTGTCCCATCGGAGTGAGATCATGTTTCTATGGATATTGTGTTAGTGGTAGTAGTTTTGCTTTTAGCAGCAACTGTAGTGACTCTTGTCCTGCGGCTGAACAGGGAATCTGTGTCAGTCCCAGCTCCGGAGATAAAAGTGGATACAACTAGTCTGGTAACTGCAGTGAAAGAGGCTGTCGATGCTCAAGTCCAGAGTTCAGCGCGCGGGGCACTTGAGCACAACGCAAAACAAGCAGATGCATTGCTTGGACAGCGCGGAGAAACTCTCAAAGAAGAAACAAAAAATCTGTTACGTCCTATTAGCGAGCAGATGAACCAGTTAAAAGAATCAGTAGGTCAGCTCCAATCCTCATACGAAAAAGAACAAGGAACTGTTAGCCAGCTGAAAGAATCTTTAGTAGAGCAGATCAGTGGTTTACAAGGTGTTACTACGGCTTTGGCTGGCGCTCTGAAGTCACCCTCAGCTCGTGGCGCTTGGGGGGAGAACCAGCTAAAAAACATCATCGAGTTGTCAGGTATGGACGAACATTGTGACTTTAATCTTCAACATACGGCCCGTGGCGACCAAGGCGTTCAGCGACCGGATGTAACAGTCCGCCTTCCAGGTGATGCATATTTAGTAGTGGATTCTAAGGTCCCACTATCAGCTTACCTTCGGATGCAGGAAGCCTCAGACACTGAAGGTCGTGATGCAGCTTTAGATGATCATGTGCGCGCCGTCAAGTCTCATGTTAAATCATTAGCGGACAAAAAATATTGGGACTTGTTTCCTAATGCTCCCGATTTTGTAGTGATGTTTGTACCAGGGGAGTCATTTCTAGCTGACGCAGCTCGTCACGATGCGGGGCTAGTCGAGGAATCAATGCGTATGAGAGTTTTACTTGCTTCGCCGACGGCGTTAATGGCGTTATTGTTAGCTGCGTCGCGAGGTTGGCAGACCAATCAACTGGCTGAGAATGCTCGTGCAGTTGAACAAGAAGGCCGGGAACTTCATCAGCGAGTTGGAAAGGTCCTGAGTGCAATGTCGAAGACTGGCCGATCTCTAGAATCAGCGACCAAGGCTTATAACGAGATGGTGGGGAGCGTCGAAAGCAGAGTTATGCCGAGTATGCGAAGGTTGGCAGAGTTTGGAATCAGTTCCGAAGCTCTTCCCGATATTCCTGCAATAGATAGCAATCCGCGACAAATATCATCGCCGGAACTGAACAGTGAAGATTCTAAGAATAGCTAGGCCTCAGCTAAGACTGTTAGCTGCTTCAACGAACGGCTCGATGCGGGTTAAGTTGCTATCGAGATGTTTCAGTCCTTGTCTGAGGAAAGGGATTAAAAGCTGAGTCACGCCAGCTTCTTTATACGCTTCAACTAACGCCGGGTCTATGGTGTCATCAATAGCACCAATATGGATTTCTATCTCTGATATATCTCGGTTTTCTTCTGCCATGAACTTCGCAAGCCTATCGATGAGGCTTTTGCTTTCTGAAGGAGAAAGGTTGATTCCGTACCAGCCTGACCCGTACCGCGCGGTGCGTTTGAGAGCAGCATCGGAATGTCCGCCCACTGTTATCGGCACCATTGGCTTTTGTACCGGTTTTGGATACACCCTGCATGGAGCCAATTGGTACATGTCACCATAGAAAGAACTGACTTCATCAGTCCAACATGAAGTAATTACTTCGAGATATTCATCGCAACGTTTACCTCGGTTAGGCCATGGCGCACCGAGCGCCTCAAACTCTTCCCAACTCCATCCGACACCTACCCCGAAATCAAGGCGACCACCGCTTAAAAAATCGAGAGTTCCGTACTCTTTGGCTACATAAACTGGATTGTTTTGAGGGAGTATACAAATACCGGTGCCAAGCCTAAGAGTCTTTGTGCAGGCAGCGAGAAATCCTATGCTGCTGACCATGTCCATCAATCCGCTTCCCTCAGGGAATCGGAAAACACCATCACTGCTACCCGGGTATTTTGAGTCATACTGGTCAAAAGTAACTACATGTTCCCCTAACCAAAATGAGTTAACCCCCATGGATTCGGAGCCTTGCGCAAACTCACGTAAAAATTCGGGAGTTGCTGCCGGTGAACGAAGCGGCGTGAACAATCCTATTTTCATAGAACTCAAGTGCTTTCGGCTGTTGCGCTGTTTCTTTTGACCGCATCGTCGTGACTAGTTTCCCAAGTTAGAGGGATAGAACGTGGTCCTCTTACTGGGCCGCCTGCCCATGTGACCTTATTAGAATCAGTCAATTCAAATTCTGGAACTCTCTTAAGCCATTCTTCTAAAGCGACTTTGATCTCCATGCGTGCGAGGTTAGATCCGAGACAACGGTGAATACCTAATCCGAAAGCTGAATGCCTATTGACTTCTCGATTGATCTGAAATTCTTCGGCATCAGCTAAAAATTCCGGATCACGGTTAGCTGAAGCGAAAGGAAGCATGACTCGCTGCCCTGGACACAGTGTTGTTCCTGAAATTTCAACCTCGTTTGTAACTACTCTGGCCATAGAAACGGGAGAATAGAAACGCAAAAACTCTTCGACTGCGGCATCCATGGCTTCGGGGTCATTAACTAACCGGCTCCTGTCCTCACTGTTTTGGCTTAAGTGAAGAATAGACGAACCGATCGTTCCCCAGGTCGTGTCTATCCCGGCGAGAAGTAATAAAAAAAGCCCTCCGCTAATCTGCCTATCATCGAGAGGTTTCCCGTTCATGTCTGCTTCAAGTAGATAAGTTAAAATATCGTCACGGGGATCATTTCTTCGTGATTCAATAAAAGTTCCAAAATATTCAAAAACTTCAGAAGTTGCTTTTGCAGCTAATTTGACGTCTGTTGGCCCGGCTTCAAGAAGCTCGTAAACCCACCTTCTGAACATGTCTCCATCTTTTTCGGGTATCCCAATCATTCTTGCGATTACTTTTACAGGAATATGTTTGGCATAACTTTCGCTCGCATCGCAAGACCCATTTTCAGCGAACTCATCCAGTAACTCGTTACAAATATCGCGTGTTATCGGTAGCCATTTTTCAATGGCCTTTGCGGAGAATGCTGGAAGCAACACGCGCCTATGATCCTGATGATCGGGTGGATCTGAAGTTATTGGAGGTGAGCTAAACGAACCAAGGTCTTCAACTCGAACGTCACTAATAATTACTGATTTGGATGAAAAATTTTCAGTATCGTGGGCTATGGCAGAAATATCTTCATGCTTAGTAGGTAGATACACTCCGTTGAAACGGTCGGTGTGTGCGATTGGACAGCCACTCTCGCGGATATCTTTCCAAATCGGGTACGGATCGGTCAGATACTCTTCGTGATAGGGATCGAAGTCATTTGCCCAGTCAGTCACGTCTGGACGATTTGGTGTGTTCATTCTGGCTCCCTTATAACCGCGCCGTTATATCCCATTGGCAACATCTCATTAAAATAGTAGTCGATCGATGCACAAAGTGCCCCAACTATTGAAGAAGTCGGCTAAATGGTTTGCCAGATGATCATGGGGTGATTAATAGTTGTAACGGGGGCGTCGCAATTTGTTTAAGGCGCGATGACGAGGGGAATAAGAACTTGGGTTCTGCAGATTTATCAAATGGTCCATTAACCGGACTTAAAGCTCTCGATATGACAGTTGCTGTCCAAGGGCCGCACGTTGGGGCATTTCTTAGCGATATGGGCGCAGAAGTGATAAAAGTTGAACCTCCTGGCGGGGAGCTAAACCGTTATGCGCGCGGTCCAGGTTTTGACTTTGACATGGATGTAATGGGCAGCCAACAGGTAGCTATGAATCGAGGTAAAAAGTCAATAGCTTTAGATGCTCACGGCGAGTTAGGTCAGCGGGTTCTTCATGAGCTAATAAAAGAGTCTGACATATTTGTAACAAATTATCGCTCAGAAGCACTGGAAAGAATGAGCTTAGATTACGAACATTTACGAAAGTTAAATGATCGTCTGATTTATGGCAGAGTGTCAGGATTCGGTCCGAAGGGACATGATGCCAACAAAGCGATGTTGGATGGAGCAGCTCAAGCTCGTGGAGGTTTGGCCGCAATCTCGGGTTCTGCTGATGGGCCCCCTATGCCGCCCGGAGCAGCGATAGCTGATCATTCAGGTGCCATGCAACTGACTTTAGGTATTATGACTGCATTGTTCGCTCGTGAACGCACTGGTAGGGGACAAGAAGTAAATACGTCAGCATTGGGCACAATGATGTGGTTGCAATCTTGGGAGCTAACCCATACAGCAATGACCGGCATCACTTTGGGACGTGATGGGCAGCATAACCCAAGTATTGCTAGCCCGTATGGTGTGTACCAGGCCTCCGATGGTGGGTCTTTCTTGTTGGCTGTGGCTATGTCAGACGAGTCATGGGATGAGTTTCTCGTGTTTGGTGGAAAGCCCGAGTTGGTCTTAGACAGCAGGTGGAACACAGGAGCTAAGCGAATAGGAATTCTCGGGGATGGCGATGGTGTTGTTGAAATCCGAGCTGCGTTGAGCGAAGCATTTAAGACACGCACCACCGAAGAATGGGATATTTTCTTTAAACAACAACCAGAAATCATCTATGAGCGAGTCCAGGGCTACAAGGAGCTATTAGGAGATCCTCAAGCTGAAGCTAATGGCTATATTGCCGAGATAGATGTACCGAATTATGGGAAAACCAAAGTGGTCACCAACGTGGTGCAATTGAGCGACACACCAGGATTGGGAGCGACACTTCCCCCACCGGAACTAGGTGAACACACATCTGAGATCATGGTTTCTTTGGGTTTTTCACCAGAAGAGGTCGCGGAAGTACTTGCTCCAATAGAAGCTGCTGCAGCTGAAATAATTGGTTTAGTGATTTCTTGAAAAAGCTCCTACCCGAGCGGCTATTATGTGAGATACATAACGCTGGGGGGCGTAAATGGCATACGACATAGTTATAAGAAACGGAACTGTAATAGACGGGACTGGTGGAAAAAGTCGATCAGCCGACATTGGAATCGTAGATGATCGAATCGTCGAAGTTGGTGAATGCAGAGCTGAAGCCGAGAGCGTAATTGATGCGTCGGGCCGGATTGTTACACCAGGATTTGTTGATATCCACACTCACCTCGATGCGCAGCTTGCGTGGGACCCAATCGGAACGGTGTCTTGCTGGCATGGCGTTACCTCAGCTGTAATGGGTAACTGTGGAGTTACATTTGCTCCCTGCAAACCGGAAGATCGCAGTTTCTTAGCTGAAGTAATGGAGTCAGTTGAAGATATACCTGCTACAGCAATTTTAGAGGGTTTGCCCTGGGACTGGCGAACCTTTGGTGAATATCTAGATTCATATGAGCGCATGCCAAAGGGGCTGAACGTCGGTGGAATGGTTGGGCACTGTTCGGTTCGGCTAATGGCCATGGGTGATCGTGCTATCGATGAGCACCACGCAAATGCTCAAGACATTGCGAAAATGTGCGATTTAGTTGAAGAGAGCATGGAAGGTGGAGCACTAGGATTTTCTACATCGAGAACCTATTTGCACCAGACACCTGACGGAAGAGAAGTGCCTGGCACTTGGGCTCACCCGGAGGAGTTGCTTGCTATCGGTGAAGTAATGGGTCGCTTAGGCAAAGGAATTTTTGAAGCAGCAGTAGATAACGATCGAAAGCTGCACGGAATGGTCGGTATAGCCGACCGTTCCATCATTGATCGCGAAGTTGAGTGGATGAAAGAACTATCTCTGAGAACCGGTCGACCAGTTACATTCGGTTTTGTACAAAACAGGTCTGATCCAAGTGCGTGGGAGTACTGGCTGGAACTAGTCGAACGTGCGAACGAAGATGGTGCATTGATATACCCACAAACAACTAGCCGAGGAATTGGAGTGTTATTCGGCGTAGCTAACAGAACGCCATTTGATAATTGCTCTCGAGAGTGGAGAACTTTGCGAGGTCTGTCTTGGCAAGAGAAAATTAAAAAACTTGGAGATAATTCCTTTAAGAACCAACTTGTGCTTGATGCCACGAAGACGCCTTCCAAACTTGATCTGGCAGGAATATATAGGTTGGATACTAGCCGAGTGGAATATGAGGCTGACCCATCAGAGTCGTTGCTTGCCCATGCTCAAACTAGAGGCGTATCACCCGCCGAAGCCTTCATAGATATGGCCCTAGAAACTGAAGGCCGCGGTCTTTGGAACTATCCATTTTTAAATTTTGATTTTGATGCGATTGAGTCAAAACTCAAGCATCCTGACGTAGTTCTTGGTATTGGCGACGCAGGTGCACACGTTGGGCAAATACAAGATGCCAGTCAGTCAACATATTTCTTAACAAGGTGGACTCGCGATAGTAAAACTTGGGAAGTCGAAGAAGCGGTAAAAATGTTGACGTCTGAAGGGGCCGATCTTTTCGGCTTCAAAGACCGCGGAAGAATACGTGAGGGTTCCTATGCGGATGTAAACATTATTGACTTCGAAAATCTTGCTATTCACGCACCTGAGTTTGTTTATGATTTTCCTAATGGCGCCGGTCGCTATGTCCAAAAAGCTTCTGGATACGACCTAACACTAGTTAATGGGCAAATTTTCATGAGAGATGGTGAACACCAAGGGCCGCTCGCTGGAAGAGTCATCCGCAGCTGATCTAGCTGTCACAAATTTTCTGACTAAAAACTTCACCGGACAAGGCATTTCTGAGCATTAGAGCAATACTTTTGTGACAACACTACTGTCAGCTTATGCCAAAAATATTTACACAAATAGTCGCTCGGCCCGATTCCAGTAGGACAGCTCGGCGCATAGAAGAACAAGGATTTGACGGAATCTCATTTGTCGATTCACAAAATCTTTCTGGAGACGTTTATGTAGCAATGGCTACAGCGGCGGTCGCGACGGAGACTCTCGAGCTTTCGACAGGAGTTACAAACCCTGTGACTCGCCACCCAGCAGTAACTGCAAGCGCAATTGGAAGCGTGCAACGCGTCGCTGGTGATCGAGTTCAGTTAGGAATTGGACGTGGGGATTCTGCCTTGGCTCACATCGGCCGCAGCCCGGCTCGTGTTATTGATTTCGAGCGATATCTAATAGCAGTTCAAAAGTATTTAAAGGGCGAAGAGGTTTTATTTGAAGATCTAAAATTCGGGGAAACAGTATCGCGAGGAGTTGATGAACTTGGACTAGCGGCATCAGCGATCGCGAGTCAAATAAACTGGCTTCCTGGAAGGCTAGGAAAAGTTGATGTAGAGGTCGCCGCCACCGGTCCGAAAGTAATTTCAGCAGCAGCTCGCCACAGCGACCGAATTATGTTTGCTTTGGGTGCTGATCATGAGCGAATCAAATGGGGAATAGAAATTGCTCGCAAAGCTAGAAAAGACGAGGGGCTAGATCCAGACGAGATTGACTACGGAGCTTATGTAAATATCATTTGCCATTCGAATTTAGAAAAGGCCCGCGAGCTTGTGCGTGGAGGTTTGTCTACGTTCGCTCGATTCTCCGTTATGCACGGAGAAGTTGTAGGCCCTATTTCCTCTGAGGACGAAAAGGTAATGAATGAATTACATGAGAGGTACGATATGAGGAGTCATACTCGGGCCGACTCTGATCAAGCATCTCTGCTATCTAATGATTTTGTAGATAACTATTCAATCGTAGGCGCACCCGACCGTTGTATCGAGCGCATCCAAAAACTCAGTGATCTCGGTCTAGACAAATTTATTTTTGTGGGCGCAACCCTAGGTTCCGACCAAAATGCGGCAGCTGAATCTGATGCGTTGATAGCTAAAGAGGTTGTCGCAAATTTATAACCAATAGCTTAAATTTAGTTACTTAAATAACGCTTGGGAGTAAGTATGAGATGCATGATCCCATGTTAAAACAGCGTGACTTCGTGCCGCATGAACGTCACGCCATATTCGCTGCATCAGCTCGGCGCTAGAAAGAGCGCTTCCGCCGCTTGCTTCAAAAAGTCGATCAACGGAATTAGCCAAAAGTCGGACTGCAAACCCACAATCTCTAACAATGACAGCATTATCTAACGCATCTACCTCACCAGCTACACCTAACAGATCTAGCTGCTTTGCGGCATGATAGAGCATCAACTCTGCCGCTTGAACTTCTGCCGATGATTCGGCAAGCCTATTAAGAGCGAGAGGATCATTGAGCTGTGTGGTTTTTAATGCGACTAAGACGTGGCTATCCATGCGCTCTTGAAACCGTCTTATTGCAGCTTTAGCTGCACCAATTAGCGGTGCAGCTAGAACAAGTATCGCTGTAGTTCGCCACGGTGTCATATATAGCGGATGACCATAAAGTTTCTGTCCAGGAGATTCCCGGTTCATAGATTCAGACACATGAAGAACCCTGTGGGCGGGCACCAGGACCTCATCAGCGATAACCAACTCCTTAGAACCGGTTCCTCTGAGGCCGCTTACTTCCCATGATTGATGGTCTATGGAAATAGAGTCCTTTGGCAACATACAAATAACAGGCGAAGGTGTCTTATCTCCTATGAGCCCACCGACTCCGAGCCACGAAGCATGATCGCACCCAGACCCAAAACTAAACCTCCCGGAGACTAAGACATCTTGGCCTACTGCCTTGAATTTTGTTTTTGGAACTATTGATGCGCTGATTAAGGTTCTTGGATCTTCCCAAAAATCATGCTGTCCCTCTGCAGGGAAATGAGACGCCATCCAATTATGTGCGCTCCAGACACCAAGGCACCATGCAGTTGACATGCAATACTCTCCAGCGACAGCGACAGCCCGCATATGATCTTCGATAGACGACTGAGCACCTCCGAAGTTAAAAGGCTGCGTGAGTCTATGAGCCCCGATCTGTCGAATTTCCTCAGCATTTGCTGGATCAATGCTCCCACGAGATTCGGCACCAAGAGATCTCTCTTTCCAAGCGGGACCGGCTAATCGAATATCACTGACTATCTGATCTAGGTCCACGCCCCAAACATAGGGTAAGTAAACCCAAATTTCGAGTCAGGATTAGTGATAAGAGCGCAAACTACCTTAACGAAGTAGAATTTACAGTTGACCAGATAAGAAGCTTGAGCAATAGAAAATAAGAGCGGGGATGAAATGGGACGATTAACAGGCAAAGTTGCAATAATCACTGGAGGAGCTCGGGGTCAAGGAGCAGCCGAAGCTGAACTCTTCCGTGATGAAGGAGCGACAGTCATAATTACCGATGTCTTAGATGAAGATGGAGGTAAGACTGCAGCCCAGCTAGATGTTGAGTTTTTACATCACGATGTTTCGTCGGTAGATGATTGGGAAACCGTAGTAGCTGACGTTATTGCGCACCATGGTCGGATTGATGTTCTTGTTAATAACGCCGGTATTTTACGTGGGGCAAGACTTGTGAATACCAGTGATGAGATATGGAACGAAACTGTTGCGATAAACCAAACTGGCGTTTTCTTAGGAATGCGATCTGTTGCACCCCAGATGATTTCCCAAAAGTCCGGCTCTATTGTGAACCTGAGTTCAGTTGCCGGTTTAGAAGCAACGTTCGCATCAATGGCTTATGGAGCAACTAAATGGGCTGTTCGTGGAATGACTAAAATCGCTGCCCTGGAGCTTGGAAGAAGTAATATTAGAGTTAATTCGATTCATCCCGGTCTAATCAATACGGAAATGACTTCTGAGTTCGATAAAGAAAAAATGGTGAGAGGCATACCACTAGGTCGAGAAGCGGAAGCATCTGAAGTCGCTGCTCTTGCTCTTTTCTTAGCATCTGAGGAAGCGAGCTATTGCACCGGACAGGAATTTACCGTTGATGGCGGTATGCATCGTTAGTGAGTTCGCCAAATACTTTTAAAGCTTTAAAGGTTAAGCATTTCCCTTTACTACTTGTAGCCGGGTGGACTTGGGGTTTATCGAGATGGGGTGTGTCCTTTATCGGGCCTTTTATTGCCCATGAGTTAACTGGTTCAGCCCGAATGGTTCAGCTAACTGGCGTGGCCTTATGGGCCCCGATGCTTTTTGGAGGCATTATCGGTGGCTGGATCTCAGACCGATTCGACCGACGACGGACAATGATCTGCCAGTTCCTAGTGACAATTCCCGCATTGTTAGTTCTGAGCGCAACTGAATTTTTAGGGATTCTAGATGTTTGGATGATATACCCCGTTCTCTTTTTAGCTGGCGCTGGAATGGTGTTCGACATGACAGGCCGAAGAGCAATCGTCTATGACTTGGTTGGTGCATCAAATATTGATAACGCGATGGCTTTGGAATCAACTGCGACCTCAACAGCGCTTGCCTTAGGTGCGCTTGCCGGAGGGTCTCTAATCCAAGCAGCAGGAATCGGATGGGCGTTAACAGTAATGGCTGGCTTGCAAATAATAGCTGTAGTTACCTTCAGCATGGTTCCTAGAATTGACCGGCTTCAAAAAGCTACTGAGGGTGGCTTAAGCGCGATAACTGATGGCGTAAGAATGTTACGAACCGAGCGAGGTTTGATCAGCATTCTTGGGGTCACAGCATGCGTAAATTTCTTTTTTTTCGCCTCAACACCATTAATTCAGATTGTTGGACGGAAATTCGAAGTTGGCCCTGCCTTGCTAGGACTGCTCGCCTCAATGCTCGGAATGGGAATGTTCATCGGTTCATTGACTGTTGCGAAACGCCAGCCGAAACGGAGAGGGCGAACGTATGTTGTCGGCTCATTCGCAGCATTCTTCTTTATGAGTGGTTTTGCGTCAGCTCCTTGGTTTCTGCTCGCCGGACTAATGTTGCTAGTTGCAGCGATTGGCATGGGGCTATTCGGATCAACGCAAGCAGTGTTAGTCATGGACTCAGTTTCTGCTGATAAGAGAGGCAGGGCATTAGGTCTTCTGACTACAGCTATAGGCGTGCTGCCAATCGGGATGCTTCTCTTAGGTGAGCTAGCAGAAATTCTCGGACCTTCTTCAGCAATCGTAATTTCGGTGGCTAGTGGTGCAGTGCTGATGTCTATATTTCTGAAATTTCGCCCCGAGAGCTACCGCATTCTTGTTAAGCAGGTCCCGCCGGAAAAGACATTTATTGATTCAGCGTATTCTGGGTCGGTGTTTGCTGTGGAACCAGTCCTAAATAGCTAGTCCAACTGTGTTTAACCAAGATCGAAGGTCAAAAAGAGACTCACCATTTATTTCATGTTGCATCGGATACTCGAAATACTGGGGCTCAAGGCCAGATTCAATAAGAGAATCACGAATGTTTCGACCTCTATCGATAGTAACCATTGGGTCGTCAATCCCATGTTGAACCAAAATAGACACCGGCGGACCATTTAGTTGATATTGAAAGTTAGGAACTGTTTGAAGCATCCCCGATAGACAAGCTAACCCAGCGGGCCGAACTGCCTTGCCAGCTCTAAAACATGATGCCAATGCCATAGCACAACCTTGAGAAAAACCTAGTAACACACTTTCGGAATAGTCAAAAGATCCCCATTCGCATATCTCTTTAATCGTTTCATCGATGGCATCAACTGATGCAATAAAAGTTTCTGATGCGATCGCACCTGCAGCATCTCTCTCATACCAAGCAGCCCCAAATGGAACGAGGTCTATCGGAGCTCGAAGACAAACAGAAAAAAACAAGCCTTCAGGGTCAATATGTGAAACGATTGGCGCCAGATCATTTTCGTCGGCTCCATAACCGTGAAGTAAAATAAGCAGACGCGACCCCGGACCTGAAGATCCGATTGTGTTCAAGGTGAGTCGGGTATCTCTGTTGATCATTGGGGCTCCGGTGTCCGTAAGCAAATAAAACGTGTCGCGATCTAACAGTAAATCACATACTGTAGGTTCTTGTGATCGTAGGAATCGACATCGGCGGAACTAAGGCTATGGCAGTATTGGTCGATCCTGCATCCAACCGGGTAGAAGCTAGCATTGTTGCTCCGAGCTCAGGCAATGATTTTGAGCTCGTTGAATCAATAGTTGACTTAATTACAAATCTCGATGATCAAACGGCTGCTTCAATTGATGCGGTCGGGCTGGCTGTAGCGGGTCTAGTAACATCGGAAGGCTCTGTTCGATATTCACCAAATCTTCCATCTTTGATAGAGTTTCCTTTGCAAGAACGAGTATCCAACGCCATTGGCCTGCCAGTTGCCGTCGCAAACGATGCGACTGCTGGGACTATTGCTGAAGCTGAAATTGGAGCGGGTAAGGGCTGTAAGAACTTTATCTTTGTGGCTCTTGGAACCGGAATAGGAACTGGTCTGGTTGTTGACGGCCACTTACTTAAGGGATCAAATGGCTTTGCTGGCGAGTCGGGGCATATGACAATAAACTACGACGGTGATCTCCACGTAACTGAACGACGAGGCCCGTGGGAGATGTACGGCTCAGGTAGCTCTCTTACACAGATGGCCCGGCAGGCCGTTTCGGCGAGGACCGTGAGTCTCGATGAGCTAAATGTTGCTCAGATTGATGACATTCTTGGTAGCCATTTAGTTTCAGCTATGACATCTGGTAACAAACATGCGGAAGAAATATTCAGCCAGTTTTGTAGAGATGTAGCTATTGGAATGTCTAATTTGGTCATGGTGGTGGATCCCAGTCTCATAATAATAGGCGGAGGATTAGCAAACATTGGTAGCCCTCTCATTCAAGGTATTAGCGAGTGGTTGCTTAAAATAGCCGTAGGTGCAGAGCATCGAGACCCTGTGCGACTAGAACTCAGCCCGCTCGGCTCGGATGGTTGCGCGATAGGTGCTGCTTTACTTACCAAAAGTTTGCTTAAGAAGCAAAGTTGAGCTTGCTGATAGATGCCAGGGGCGCTTATAAAGCAGATGTAGCTTCGTGGGC
The DNA here is from genome assembly GCA_003452475.1 of Acidimicrobiaceae bacterium. GTDB lineage: Bacteria > Actinomycetota > Acidimicrobiia > Acidimicrobiales > Poriferisodalaceae > UBA9040. The sequence goes on from DMOB01000259.1 coordinate 12,836, forward strand.
CCTAGGATAGAACTTCACATGAGTTCTGATTCTGAAATGTTTGATAGCGGCCGGGCTTGGGCAGTTGCGGTCGGAGCGATGATCGCTGTCGGTATTTCATTTGGGGTCCTTTACACCTTTGGTGCTTTTGTTTCGTCAATGGCGACCGAATTCAACGCAGGGCTTGGTCTTACCTCTCTGATGTTTGGGATAACAATGTTCTTGTTTTTCGGAACAGGTTCGATATCTGGGCGTTGGTGTGATCGCTATGGCCCGCGCCCCCTTCTAGCAATCGGAGGCTCACTATTTGTTGGTGGTTTAATAGCGGCTTCCTTTACCACAGCTATTTGGCAAAGTTACGTGGTCTATGGACTCGGTTTGGGTTTCGGAGGCGGACTTTACTGTTCGCCCCTGTTCTCAACAGTTGCTACATTTTTTGTCAAGTACAGAGCCTTAGCCCAAGGTGTTGCAGCCACGGGTTCAGGAATTGGTACTTTGCTACTGGTTCCATTTGCTAAATCGTTAATTCAGACCGAGGGGTGGCGAGGAGCGTTTCGTGTTCTAGCGGTGATATCAGCAGTGTGCCTAGTGGCAGCCACATTTTTAGTAAGACGATCTCCAGTGCAAACTCAGGCGAATTCTAAAAACCATGTAGGTCTAGTAACTAAAACACCTGAGTTTAAAATTTTATGCGGTTCCAGCGCGTTGATGTCAACCGCTCTGATGGCAGCTTTCGCTTTCGTTATTCGGTTTGCTGAAGAAGACGGTATTAGCTCTAACAGAGCTGCTCTTTTAATCAGCGCAATTGGGGGTTCGAGTATTCTTGGACGTTTGTTACTGACAAGTTTTGCTGGACGCCTCGGAGCTGTTCGTCTTTTGCAACTGTCATTTGCTGCTCAGCCAGTTGCATATTTAGTTTGGATGTTCGCTAATGGGAAATACTGGCTATTGATGATTTTCGCCTTGCTGCTGGGCGTCACCTACGGGGGTTACGTGGCTCTTATGGGAGCTGTAGCCGCTCACTATTTTGGAATGATCGGCATTGGATCGGTTATGGGGTACATCTTCCTTTTCAGCGGGGTTGGTAGCCTTATCGGACCTCCGCTCGCAGGTTTTTTGACTGACATGGCATCTACACGCTTTGTCCCCCTTGGCGTTATTTTCTTCATGTCACTGATGGGTGCATTGATTCTTGCTAGAGGGTCTCGTGATCCAGTTAATTTTGAAGCTGGCGAGCCGAAAAATAATGTTGTTGACCTTCGTGAGAGACAACCAATTGTTTTCACTCTTGAACCCGCATGAGAACCAGCAGCCGAGTTAGCTGCAAAAGAAGTAATATCAATAGTGAGATTGCATAGGGGCTAGTTTGCGATCGAAAGGGGCTTAGCTATATGACAGCAGTAAGCGAAATTTTTCCTGGGATTAGCATTATTGACTCTGACACCCATTGGTCTGAGCCTCCAGATCTCTGGACGAGTCTGGCTCCGGCTAAGTACAAAGATTTAGTGCCTCAGATGAAAGAACATAACGGCCGTCGAAAGTGGGTAGTGAATGGAGATATTCCGATAGCTGGGAGCTCTGCCGTTAGCGCAATACTTCCCGATGGTGAGAAGATGTTGGGCTTAAATTTTCTAAAAGCTGATATAGAAATGGTTCATGCCGCCTCCTATGACTGTGACGCTCGACTAAAGTTAATGGACCAGATGGGTGTCAGCCATGGCATTGTTTATCCAAATGTTGGAGGATTTGGTAACCAAAATTTTTTGAAAGTTGAGGATCGCTCATTAAGGATTGCATGCGTCGAAATTTATAACGATTGGATGAGCGATCTTCAGAGCCGTTCCGGAGAGCGAATACTGCCAATGGCGCTGGTTCCATGGTGGGATATCGATGCCTGCATAGTCGAAGTGGAGCGTATGCATAAAAATGGGTCGCGAGGCATAGTTATGTGCTCTAATCCGCATGATTCGGGTATGCCTAACTTCTCCCAACCACAATGGAGGCCGTTCTGGGAAACGTGCGAAAGCCTCGAGATGCCAATTAATTTTCATATTGGTGCTTCTGAGGGCGATATCGATTGGTCAGGGAAAGTTCCATACGAGACTTGGCCTGGAGATGTAAAAATCTCTCTCGGTGGTGCAGCAATCTTCCTTGGACAACTCAGGTGGATGGTTAACCTTCTCGTTAGTGATGTCCCTGAGCTATACCCGAACCTAAAGTTTGTTTCTGTCGAAAGCGGTGTTGGTTGGATACCCTTTCTGCTGGACGCTCTTGACTATCAGTGCGGCGAAACAGCTCCTCAGCACCTCGCCCACTTATCTCTCAAACCATCAGACTATTTCCGGCGTCAATTTTATGGATGCTTTTGGTTTGAGTCACGAACCCTTGGTCCGGCAATTGAGCATCTTGGTCCTGACCGAATAATGTTTGAGACAGATATTCCTCACCCGACATGTTTATATCCTCATAGCGTTGAGCGAGTTAGAAACGCCATAAGCGAGCTAGACCCAGTTATTCAAAAAAAAATACTTCAAGATAATGCTGCCGACTTGTACAAAATCAAGGTCTGAACGTTCTATGCCGGGGCGAGGAAATGTTCACGAAGAACCAGGAGTTGGAACCGTTGAGTCCTTTCCTCTCAAAGCAGAGGAATCAGAATTGGTTTCATTAATTGAAGAAATTTTTTTACACTGGAAAGAGATAAGTTTCGGGCCAATTATTCAAGGTGCCGCTTATGAAATACGCGCACCAAAAAAACCAACCATGAGCACCCTAGACGGTTACCTGACCTTAGACTTCGGAAAATGGCATATTCATCTGTGTGTAGGGGAGACAAAAGGAGAACCTGGATTTCCTACTGATCCTTATGTAGCCGAGATCCGCCGCTGCGGCAAAGTTGAGTTATATAGGCTAGTAAGAGAAGAAGGCCCTGTCTCATGGGGATGTCGAATGTTCAATGGCTTAGGTGAGCAGATGCTGACTGTTCTATTGCCCAATCCGTTCTTAGATGGCAACAGCACAACAGATGAACCTGACTGGGAATGTTTAGATCTTTGGAATCACCTTCGTCTTAAATTTTTAGGTCTACAGCCGGATGACTTTGACCAAAAATCAAATGGGTTTATACATGGCTGATATCCCCAAATTTTAACTTCAATTTTTGAGAGTAGGTTTCACTTCCATGAATGCACCATTGTCTGACATCGTTGTGCTTGATCTTACGAGAGCATTAGCAGGTCCGATCTGCTCTAGGCTGCTTAGTGATTTGGGTGCCCGTGTAATAAAAATTGAGCCTCCTGATGGTGACTTGACTCGGTCACTAGTTCCTCGAGTTGATGGACAATCACCGTATTTTGTGCAGTACAACGCTGGAAAAGAGTGCGTTTCAATCGACTTGGCTGCCAAAGGTGGACGTGACTTGTTTCTAGAGATGGTTACGCGAGCCGATATGGTTCTTGAAAATTATCGCCCAAAGGTAATGAGTCGCTTAGGTCTTACTTATGAAGTGCTAAGCGAAGTGAATCCCCGGGTTATTCTTGGATCAATTAGTGGTTGGGGCCATGGGAATTCTCGATCAAACCAAGGGGCTTTTGCGTCAGCTATCCATGCGGAAGCTGGAATAACTGAAATGGTGGCTCGGCGTCGCGAAGAGCAGCCGCAAAATGATCCCATGTCGCATTCAGATACATGCACTGGTCTGCATGCGCTTGGAGCAGTGTTGGCTGCGTTGTATATGCGAGAACGCACTGGGAAAGGTCAGGCTGTTGAGATCTCAATGGCTGAAAGCACCTTGATGGTCAACGATCTTGCAGCAGTGGAGATGACCGGTGAGGACCCGATGGTTGGTTTTAAAGGCGGCCAGAATTGGTCCCCGGTGCTTCAACTTGGTAATGGGCGTTACGTGAACGTGACTTTAGATATTACTACTGCCGACGGATTCAAGACATTGTGTCGTGTCATGAAAATTGATGGGCTTAGCAGCGATGCTCGATTCGCTGCGATAGAAGACCGAGTTCGAAACAGAGATCAGCTCACTGCAATATTTGCTAAATACGTGATTCAGTTTAATTCAGCGGAAGAGCTCGAAGCAGATATCGGCGTGAGCGCCGTTCTGGCATCTGAAGTTAAATCAGTTCCTGAGCTAGCTGCAACAAAATGGGCTGAAGAGCGAGGTGCTTTTATTAACGTGGATACCGGTAGGGGCAAAGCGGTAAAAGTTCCACAATCACCATGGCGTTTTGGTGATGCTGCCGCTGGTGTTAAACCAACAATCGCGTACAGAGGGGAAAACAACAGAACGACATTGCAAGAACTCCTTGGCCTGACGAATGCCGCTATTGATTCTCTTGAGGCAGATGGTGTTCTGAGCAGTCGACCTCCAAGCTGGCATGAAGACTCCAGCTAAATCGGGAATTTTTAGATGTCTGGGATACTCAGAAAGTCAGGTTCACGTTTTTGAATAAAAGCAGATACAGCTTCTTGGTTGGCTGGTGCGCCGAGGAGAGATGCGTAGGCACCGATCTCGCGTTTGTGTGCTGCCCATGCCTCAGTTGAGCGACCCGAATCCATCATCAGCTGTTTAGTTGCGATAAGAGAAGGAATTGGATTAATTGCTAGTTCCTGAGCGACACTCATAGCCTCTTCTAACAAGGTTTCTTGCTCAGTAACTCGCCAGACAAGGCCCATGCTTTTACATTCATCTGCGGAGAACCAACGCCCTGACATGAGAGTGTAGGCAGCATTTTGCCAACCCATTCGCGTTGCGAAGGTATAACTGCTTCCTGCTTCGGGTGCAAGCCCAAGTTGCGGGAATGGAGTCCTAAGCCGAGCGCTGCTAGCCATAAAAACGAGATCACAATGTGCCAAAAACGTCATGCCGATACCGACACCTAAGCCGTTAACAGCTGCTATTAGCGGCTTTCGGAAATTCGTAAGTTGTTGAAGCATCGCTGGAAATTGATGAGCGGTAGTTTCGCCTTCAAGGCCTTGTTGCATCTCAGTGAGATCTTGTCCAGCAGAGAATGCTCTACCCGCACCGGTGACGATTGTTACAGCCACGCTGTTGTCGATTTCGGCAGCGGCTAATGCTTCCTTAATCCCAGCAAAGACATCATTATTCATCGAGTTAAGTGCTTGCGGTCGGTTGATGATTACTGTTCTTACTCGACCATGATCTTCTGTTATTACTGAATTTTCGCCCATTGTCGAATACTGCCACGACTACTTAATGCATGCTGTACAAATCATTGATATTGCTAAAATAAAAATATGAAATTAGAAGCCCCTTCTATCGTCGAATTGCACATTGGGGATGAGCCGCAAGTTTGGAAAAATTTAGGGTTCCGAGTCGAAAATAAACGATGTCGAGTAGGAACTATAGATTTGGTATTTGACCAAGGTTCTAAAGGTTCAGGAATCCATTCATGGGTTCTACAAAATGCTAAATCTCCAAATTTTGGTTCAATTAAAACTATGTCACAAGATTTTTTATCGACAGAAGTGGCGTCAGACCATCCGAATGGGTGCTTTGGTATTGACCACGTTGTGATGCGAGTACCTGAGTTTAGTAGAGGGCGAATGGCTCTGGAAAAGATAGGAGCGCTCGTTGGTGAACCCGAAGCCATTTCGAAATCTGGACCGACGATATTAAGATCTGCTGTGAATATGGGCGAAGTGGTCCTTGAACTGATTGGGCCAGAAGAGCTTGACCCTATTGCTAGTTGGGCGCTTTGGGGTCTTGTGATGTCAGTTCGGGAGGTTGACGAATGTGCCAAGCTTCTAGGGCCAGCTGTAGGAAAAGTTAAACCTGCTGTTCAAAAAAATAAATGCATAACGACAGTTCGGAAGGAAGCGGGTGCCTCTGCAGCGATCGCATTCTTAGGGCCACCTGCAAAATAATTGGATTGAGTAATCGATATCTGTTCCCTTATTTCGTGCTCTAATGCTGTGATGAAGATTTCAGCCGCGTTCCCACCGACTCCCGAAACTCCAGAGCACATAGAATTGGCTGAGCGACTTGGCTACGAGACGGCTTGGGTATACGACACGCCAGCATTGCAGCTAGATGTTTGGATGATTCTTGCCTTAGCAGCGACGCGAACAAAAAAAATTAAACTAGGCCCGGGCGTCTTAATACCATCTCTTCGCCATCCGATGGTCACTGCGTCAGCGATTGCAACTTTAGTCAGTCTTGTTGGCCAAGACAGGGTCGTGGTTGGCGCTGGAACTGGTTTCACAGGACGTCGAGCAATGGGACAGAAACCTCTGAAGTGGGCTGAATTTCCTGAAATGGTCAGAGACGTGCAAAGTTTACTCCGGGGGGAAACAGTCGAGCATGAGGGACAAGTCATATCAATGCTTCATTGGGAAGGCCATGCTCCCAATCTTCCAATTGAAGTGCCATGGACTCTAGGAGTTAATGGGCCGAGAGGCCTAGGAGTAGCAGCAGAAATGAACCACGGGGTTTTCACTTCCCGTCCTCGTCCTGATGCAGATTACTCTCAGCTTCGAGATGTTGTTTTGTTGACGAGCGGAACCGTTATGGATGAAGGTGAGACGGTCGATTCCGAACGGGTTATTGAAACGGCAGGACCATGGGTGAGTGTTGCCTACCATGCATTTTTAGAGCAAAAAGATGAACGACTGGCGTCTATGCCAAATGCTGAAAAATTCATTGAGCTAGTTGGCCAAGTTTCAGAAGAGGAAAAGCATCTGCACGTGCATGCTGGACATTTGACAAATATGAACGCGATAGATCGGGAAGTGATAACTGGTGAAAGCATGTTTGCATCACCATTTACGTTGCCGGCAAGTGATGTGGCCGCAAAAATAAATGAATTTGCTGACCAGGGAGTGACAGAAATCGCGTTTCAACCAATGGGCAATATCGAGCGGGAACTCTCAGCTTTTGCTCGAGCATCGGGAATAAGCTGAGAGTTCAATAACGAATTACTCCGGCGTTCCTGTTTAGTGAAAAGTCTTCTGCGCTAATTGGCAACCACACCGCCAATCATGTCATGAAACGTAATGATACGTTTGTTTAAAGTGATGTAAAGGAGCTTAAATGCCAATACCAAATAGTCCATATGATTTCCTTCCACCAGTTAGTAACTTCGCTCTCGATAGCTCCGATGTCTCGGATGGAGAGATGCTTCCGATGGCGCAGGTGTCAGGAATTTTTGGAGCCGGCGGCCAAGATATATCGCCAAACCTAAAGTGGTCAGGAGCACCAGAACAAACTGAGAGCTTCGTTGTCACTTGTTTCGATCCAGATGCACCTACGGGCAGTGGATTTTGGCATTGGGTCGTATATGACATCCCAGCTGACGTTTTTGAATTGGCGACCGGAAGCGGCGCAGAAGACGGTCAAAAGCTACCAGAAGGTGCAAAACAACTAAGAAACGATGCAGGGCTATATGGATATTTGGGCTCTGCGCCGCCGGCAGGACATGGCCCACATCGTTATATGTTTGCTGTCCATGCACTAAGCATTAAAAAACTTCCAATCGACGACCAAGTTTCTCCAGCTATCTGCGGATTCAACATGTTCGGAACTACCTTGGCTCGGGCCTTGTTAGTCCCAATTTACCTGCAAAGCTAAATCACTAAATAGTTTCGATCCAGGTCAGGATTGAGCTGCAGAGATTGTCTCCTCGATAGCTTCGATATCTGGTGGAGGTCCATAGAACATCATGGTTGAACGATCTGCAAAAGTATTTCGCTCCCGGAGTTGAACCCCAACCTCTGAGGGTGTCCCTGATATGCAAAGAAGGTCTATTAAATCATCATCTATGTTTTGAGTCATTTTCAACCACTCTCCCTGTTTAGAAAGCCGGTTCAGTTCTGGTTGTAGGTTCTCATATCCATGAAAATCGAGTACACCAGAGTAGGCGGGAGTTGATCCATAAAAAGCGAGTTGTGCCGCCGCTTTCGTTCGTGCTCGAGCAACTTCTTCATCATTCCTACCCATAGCGACGATAGTGAGACACGCAACGACAACTTCCTCCGCTGAACGTCCAGCAGTTTTTGCTCCTTTGGCCAATTCAGGAAGCGTTTCGTTGATCACATAATCAGCGGTGTGGAAGGGATGCACGAAGAAGCCGTCCGCGACTTCGCCGACCACGTTGACTAGCTTGGGGCCAACACCAGCAACATAAATAGGTGGTTTGGAAACCGTTAAAGGCCCAGGACTGAAAGCTGGAGTCATGAGAGAGTGGGTATAGAACTCACCTTTAAAATTAAGTTCTGCACCCGTCTGGAAATTGTCCCAAATTGCATGTAGCGCTCTTATGTACTCCCGCATGCGTGCCGCAGGCCTTGACCACTGCTCGCTGTATCGCCTTGTGATATGGGGCTTTATTTGAGTGCCTAATCCAAGAATAAATCGGCCTTCAGATAAACGCTGCAGATCCCAAGAAGTCACGGCGCAGGTCATTGGGTTTCGAGCAAAGGCAACTGCAATAGCTGTTCCTAGATTTATGGACTTAGTTCGGTCAGCAGCCAAAACAAGCGGAAGGAATGGGTCATGTGATGCTTCAAAAGTCCATGCGGCATCCAATCCCATTTCCTCGAAGGCTACGGCTTCTTCGGCGCATCCATCTGGGGTAGGACTGCTAGTAGCACCGTCAATTAAAAGAGGTTCATTGAGCATTCGTTCCTCAGTCTCCATACCAATCGACTCCGCCTTTACCGCTTTGTCTGGCGATCTCTGCCTGGGCCAAAGTCAGCTTAGCTAACTGGTTCATGTGGACTTCATCGGGGCCGTCCGCAATTCGCATCAAGCGACCTATTACAAACATTTCAGCTATAGGAGTATCACCACTAACACCTTTACCACCGAAAATTTGCATTGCTCGTTCAGCGACATCATGAGCTAACTTAGGTCCAACAATCTTGACCATGGAGATGTAATCCCTAGCTCCTTTAGCGCCAGATTTATCCATCTCTGCTGCGGCTTTCAAAACAAGCAAACGGGCTTGTTCGATGGCGCACCTAGCTCTTGCTATATCTTGTCGAGTGGAAGAGAATTCGCTGATTTTAGATCCAAAAGGTTCACGTCCTTCCGCCCGGGCGCACATCATGTCAAGCATCCTCTGAGCCATCCCAACATTTGTCATTGCATACTGAAATCTCCCTGGTCCGAGTCTTCCTTGAGCTATCTCAAATCCTCGGCCCTCACCAAGAATTATGTTGTCGATAGGAACCCGAACGTTATGATAGGCAAGTTCGCCATGACCAGCAGGAGAATGAAAATTTCCAAATACTGAGAGCGGACGAACAATCTCTAGCCCAGGCGTGTCTTTCGGAACGATTACCATTGAGTGACGTTGGTGCCGGTTGTTATCGGGATTTGTAACCCCCATGGTTATGACAAACTCACAGAGCGGATGATAAATATTACTGCTCCACCACTTTCGGCCGTTAAGGACGTAATGATCCCCATCTCGCTCAATTTGAAGCTCCATGTTGGTTGCGTCAGAAGAAGCTACCTGTGGCTCAGTCATCCCATACGTTGAGCGGATTCGCCCCTCCATAAGAGGGCGAAGCCATTGATCTTGTTGTTCGGAGGTTCCGTATTTTGCCAGAACTTCCATATTGCCCCGATCAGGAGCGGAGCAATTAAACACCTCGAAAGACCAGGGCACCCTGCCCATGACTTCTGCTAGGGGCGCGTATTCAAGATTAGTAAAGCCAGGACTCCAATCACCATATTCTGCAGGTAGAAACCAGTTCCAGATGCCAGCTTCCTGAGCTTTGGCTTTTAACTCTTCGACTACGGGTGGTTGTTGCCAAAGATTGTCTGGATTTTCGATGAAGTCATGGTGCTCGCGCTCGGCGGGGTAGACATGAGCTTCCATAAATGTTTCTAGTCGCTCAACGTGTTCCATTGTTTTCGCGTTGTATTCAAAGTCCACAGTACCGAGCTCCTTAAGTAAGTATTGATACGGATACTTGCAGAGTTAGACCGGCTAGTGCTCAGTAAATGAAATGTATTTTGGGTTTCAGACCGTTATTGTGTAAGTACGTTGTTCTGATGGGAGAAATGCTATGGAAGACGAAAACTCGCTGATTCCCGCAATGATCGCTGTTTTTCTAGGTATTGGTGGTGCGTTAGCAGCTGTGACGGTTGTGATCGTGACTGTTGTTGTCTTGGTCTGATTGACTAAACAAAAACTATCCCTAACTAAAATCGGGTAGATCTGAGTTTACGGATCCTTCCCATTCTGGGGCACGTTTTTCGATGAAGTGCAGTACTCCCTCTGTCCCATCTGGCTGAGCTCCTAGCCAAGGAATTATAGAAAACTCTTGCGAAACAGTTTTAAGTATTTCTGGCTTAATATTTTCCCACATCATTTTTTTAGTAACTGCTACAGACACAGGTGCAGTATTTTTGGCAATGTCATGTGCCCAGTCCATGGCGGCGGGTAGAACCTGCTCCGCTGGCAGTGATTGCGCTACTAAACCTATTTGCATAGCCTCTTGACCAGAAAAAAATCTTCCGGAAAGCAGAAGGTCGCTAGCCGTTTGGAGTCCCACAATGTGAGTTAAGAGTTTTGATGAGCCTAGTTCTGGTGCAATGCCTCGTCTGACAAATGCGAACTGGAGCTTCGCATCCTCAGCGACAAAACGAATATCGGCTGAAAGCGGGAAAGTAATTCCGACACCGATGGCATGACCATTGATAGCCGCTACAACCGGTTTCGATAAATCCCAGGGCATCGTAGCGGGAGTGCCTTGTGCCTGATCACCGTTGTCGTTGTTGTCGGCAAAAGTATCTGCGCCAGCAGAGAGATCTTGTCCGGCGCAGAAAGCACGCCCGGCGCCAGTGATTACTACAGCACGAACTGAATCGTTGGTTTCTGCTGCATGCAGAGCATGGCTGATTTCGGTTGCCATTTCCGTGTTCCAAGCATTCAGGTATTCAGGTCTGTTCAGAGTTAGTACAGCTACTCCTGAATCGATTTCATAGATAATCTTGTTATAGGCCATAAACGGAAACGTACTCTCCCCGTTCGACCGAGCCACGTATTTCTAAAAGTTGTTTATGTCTGAGAGTTATATGAAATTTGGCGTGTTAATAACTTAGAGGAAGCTAGACCGGTTAGGTAAGAGGAGTGAAGGTGTCCCTCAAAGAACGTAATTTTGAAATAATTAAGACAAATGGTGTCAATCTACGCTGTGTCGTCGAGGGGAATGGTCCGTTAATAATTTTGATGCACGGATGGCCACAGTGCTGGTACCTATGGCGGCACCAGATTGACCCACTTATAGCTCAAGGGTGGACTGTTTGTGTCCCGGATCAGAGGGGATATGGAATGTCGGACTGCCCTTCTGCAGTCAGCGATTACAAAATTCTCGATCTCTGCGCAGATATTGACGGCTTAGCTTCTGCGCTAGGGCATGAGACGTACGTTCTGGGTATCCATGATTGGGGCGCGATTGTAGGGTGGAATGTCGCGCAGCTTTACCCACAACGAGTGCGTGCGGTAATCGGAATGTCAGTTCCCTACACGCGTGGATTCGACCCCGCATGGTGCACTCAAGCATTTTGGGGCGAAACTTTTTTCTATTGGGCTTACTTTTGTAACGAAATTGGAGCTGCGGAAACTGAGTTTGAAAGTGACATTCGCAATTCGTTACTCACAATTCACATGTCCGCTTCCGGGAACTCAGGAGAATCCGTAAACCCCATCGGTAAGAAACAAATGCTCGACGCGTTGCCGGCGCCAGCGAAAGAACTTCCTTCATGGATGACCGAAGAAGACCTAGAGTACTATGTCGAGCTTTACTCCCGTTCTGGGTTTCGTGGGGGACTAAATTGGTACCGGAATATCCCAACGCTGATGGCGGATACCAAGAATTTGGAAGGAATGAGTATAAAGCAGCCTTCTATTTTTCTTACTGGCGAAGTAGACCCTGTCCGGATGATGGCTCCGCATGAAGCCCAAGCTAAGCATTTTGATGATCTTCGCGAACAACATGTAATCAAAAACGTGGGTCATTGGCTTCAGCTGGAAGCTAAAGATGAGGTCAATGAAATAATTCTCGATTTTTTGGCTGAATTTGTATAGCTAGCAAACCTTATTAGAGGACAAAGTTCAACATAAGTGGCAGACTAGCGACATGTCTAGTGAACCAATCTTGTCCTATTCGGAATCAATCGACATTAGAGCTTCGGCTTCCGATGTTTGGAAGCTTGTGACTGATATGGAGCGCTACGGAGAGTGGAGTTCTGAAAATACCGGCGGCTATTGGCGAAAAAATGCCGATGGTGTCCCAGGAACTGGTGAGATTGGTGATGAATTCGTTGGAATTAACCGTAAAGATGGCGAAGAATGGAAAGCTTTAGTTGAGATTGTCGAAAGACAAGAAGGCCAATCATTTGGTTTCATTACTGGCGGCTTAGCAATGAATTTAATTTCATGGCGTTATTTGATTACCCCCAACGAAGATGGCGTGACCCTCAGTGAACATTGGGATCTGTTGAATTTGTCGCCGATGATGATTGAGAATGGGCAACCTGAGATAGATAAGCGTGCCGCAAATGCGAAAGAAAGTATTGGAGCTACGCTTAAGGCTATGAAAATTACGGCTGAAAGTTAAAGCTACGTTTTATAACTTCCGTATCCGAAAAAACCACGGCCCATTGGCCGTTGCGTGTGGCGTTGGGTTTCTGAGCGGTCTTGATACATCCGTTAACATAGCGTTTCCCGCTCTTAGCGCCGCCTTTGAATTAGACGTTTCGGATATTCAATGGGTTGTCATAAGTTTCGTTCTCAGCTATTCAATTTTGCTATTACCAATAGGCCGGTTTGCTGATCAAATCGGTCATGGTCGTGTTGTGCTAGCCGGGATCATTGTTGAAATGTTTGCTTTAGCAGCGTGTGGAATGGCGACAGTCTTCTGGTTTTTTGTTCTGGCAAGAATAGCCCAAGGAATCGGCATCGCATTTATGTTGAGCTCTGCGCCTGCGCTCGTAACCCTTTCAGTGTCTGAAGAAAATCAACCGCGCGCTCTTGCTCTTTTCGCAATGATGATCGCTATGGGCGTAGCTGCGGGAGCCCCGATAGGAGGCGTACTCCTCCAAACATGGGATTGGCAAAGTGTTTACCTATACAGAGTTCCCTACACGGGCCTGCTCATGCTCCTATCTCTCTGCTGTGCCATGTATCGTCGCCCAACGATAACGAAACCTGAAGTGCTAGACATCAAAGGCGCTTTATCATTGGGGAGCGGACTTGGGTTAGTTCTCTTTGTGGCGAGCCGAGGGTTTACTTGGGGCTGGTTTGCGTTTCCAACTTTATCAATGGCAGGTATAGGCATCGGGCTGCTAGCTGTGTTCGTGATTGTTGAACGTAAGTCAGAAAACCCGTTAATAGACTTTAACCTTTTTGCTATTCCTGACTTTGTTACTGCCAATTGTTTGAACGCATTAGCTAACGCAGCAATGTTTACAGTGTGGTTTTTGGGCCCATATTTTTTAGTAACTGTTCGCGGCCATGGAACAACTGCCGGAGGCTTAATCCTTGCTGTGTCTCCTATTGCTACAGCCATTGCTGCGAAGTACTCGGCACGGTTAGTGCGAAGAATTAACATCAATTTGCTAAGTCGCTGGGGTCTTCTAATTGAAGGAATTGGGTTAGTAGCCATGAGCAGGGCAACTGCACTAACACCTCTACCAGTAGTGGTAATTTTTCTTGTACTTGTTGGCGCAGGACTTGGTTTGTTTCAAGTTCCGAACATGAGCTTTGTGATGGCTTCTATCGATCGAACAAAACAAGGATTAGCCGGTGGTATTACGCAAATGACCCGAACGGTTGGGCTAGTGGCCGGGCTGGCCGTCTGGAACACTCTTTACATCATTCTGCGTGATCGCAAAGCTGCAGAGTTGAGTATCAGCGAGTTAGAAGATCCGAGAATTTTTGTACCTGCATATAGCGCCGTCCTCGGTTTAGCTGGATTGTTGTGTCTACTCGGAACGCTTGCAACTCGTCAGAAACGAGCCACTATCAATGACCTTCCCGATGTTCCATTGTGTAAATAATAGTTCCTAAAGAAATAAGTACGATACCCATGCCCGCCATTTGCCAAACGTTCAGGCTCTCACCTAAAAAAAGGGCTGCCCAGGCAGTCGATAAAATGGGTACAGCGAGAAACATCAGCGAAACCAGAACAAGCTTGGTATTTGAGTGAGCAAAATTAACGAGTGTGTGTCCAGCCCCGCCGACTAGAGCCAAGAGCGCTAGAAATTTCCAATCTGAGCCTGAAACCCCCATGTCCTGTCCGCTTACAAGAGCTATGGGCAACGCAACGGCCGCAGCGACCAAGGTAAGAGTCGTTTGAAGTTCTATAGCGTCCAAGTGCTTACGAGCATTTTTTGTGGCAAAAAGATAGACGGTCCAAGCAAGAATTGCGCCAACTGAGAGAAGGTCGCCTCTAAAGTCCCACTCAGGTCTCGTAGACGAACCATAAACAACTGTAACAACACCTGCCATGGCCAAAAGAGCGAGCCATCGATCAGAATGGTAAACACGTTCCCCCAGAATCGGCCCGACTAGGACTAACGACATAGCCGGCTGAATCGCTCCAATAATAGTCGCATTAGCAATAGTTGTTAATTTCACAGCAGTAAAAAACATTGCGATGTTTATTGCGAAAAGAAGCCCAGGGAACCATGACCATCGAAGAGCAGCAAGAGTAATTGTTTTGCCGCGAATAGCCATAACAAGACTCAGCGCTAGAGCTAACCAAAAAAACCTGTGAAATGATAGCGCCAATCCATCAAGACTAAGATGCTTAGCAACTGGCCCAGTGATACTCAATAGACAGACCGCGAAAGTAGCTACAGACCAACCGGGTAAAGCAGTTTTAGAACTGACAGATTCGGCTTGTGTTACTTCAAAAATATGTGCATTATCCACCGGGTGCGAATCTTCCACGCGGAGCTAAGTTGCCATATGGCGACGCGAGACGAGGTCATTTACGCCGATAGCTTCTCGGATATCGGCCGATGGCTCGTCTGTCCCTGCGTCAAGCGGAGTTCCGGTCCCATCTGCTATTCGAGTCATCATATGAAACATTGCACTAACTCCGACTGCATCAACGAAAACATCAGCGCCGGCTGCATTGACTAATTCTTCGCGAACAGCAGTCAATTCATTCAAATTTTTAGACCACAAGGCCTCAGATAGTTTTGACAACAACTCTCCGTGAAGAACACCCCCATTACCGTCCGTGGAACTCGAAATAGCTTCGAAAGAAATATCTATGTTCTGGCTGACCCCACTCAAACTGAGCAGAAAAGAATGGCTCGTAGTTCAATAAAAACACTCATTCAGCTTTGAAGTTCGGGCCGCAACTAATTCTATTTGAAGTCGAGTCAGCGAGTTGTACCCAGATGTCAAATCGCCCAACAGAGCAGCAGTTGGCACATATTGAACACTCGAAAGAATTTCTCGCGATTCATTTTCAAAAGGAACAGAGCTTAGCGCCTTCAAAACATTTGGACCTTTGGTAGCAGCGGTAGGTACCCAATGAGTCGTAACAGATACTTCTAACTCACTCATGACGGCAGTCTTTGTAGCTATCGGGTCGGGCAAGTCGACTCTTTTAACGCCAAGGCCATCGGCAAATCGATCTACACAGTTAGCTTGAGCGACTAATCCAACCAACTCTACGTACGCAACTGGATCAATATTTCGAGAGATAATCGATTCGTACCATTCCTTTGTGAGCGTTCCGGGGTGATTAGTTAACCGCCAAATAACATCTATCGCAGCATCAGGGAGAGGATGGTTATTGGCTATGAATCCTTCAATGGAGCTTGGCGCTTCCCAAGGAGCCAACTCGTCTGCGTCTATCGCACGGCGCACCTCAGCTATAACTGAAAGTCTCTGTTTGCTACTCCAAGAGTGACTGGGAGTAGCCCATCTTGTGGCTAAGTCTCCATGAGCTGCATCAAGCTCTGGCCGTATGGGAAGTTCCGTCGTGTAGGTAGACATTGTTCTATATTTGCACATTTTCTCTGAGTATCCTGAGAAGCTCTTTTTAAGGAACTATTCAGAAGTTAAAGGAAAAATTCAACTTCAGGTGACGTGACCCCCAAATGAGGCGTACGATTTGTCCAATAAGGCACGGCAATTATAAGGAGCGATCATGCCGACTCCCCAGAAAGCCATCTTTAACGGGATGGGTCAAAATCAATGGTACGTTCACCTCAGTCGAACAGAAGGCGCTGACCTTGGAGTAATTAAGACAGCGCTGTCTGGCTTGGTTACCGATTGCAACGCGGAGGGTATTAACCTTACTCTTGGCTTTGGTCCAGGTCTGTTACCAGAATTGACTGATGATGTTCCCGAAGACTTTCAGGCTTATACAACAGTTGAATCCACCGATGGTTCAGGTCGCCAGGCTAAAGGCACTCAAGAAGAGCTGCTTTTGTGGCTGAATCATGATGACAAGGACAAGGTTTGGAAAGCTCAATACGACGCTCGCAAAGCCCTAGAAGGTCACATGGCCGTTGCGCGTGAAACGCCAACGTTTATTTACGGCGAGTCCCTCGACATTGCCGGCTTCAAAGATGGAGCCGGTAATCCAGCCGA
>DMOB01000167.1:0-3545 GCA_003452475.1 Acidimicrobiaceae bacterium
AGCAAGGCATTTTGTAGAGATAGAATTTTTTACGTGTTTAGCGAGGTCTCACAGATCAGAGCCTGACCCTCAAGTTGTTAGAGAAAGGTTGTCGCGAAATCCTGAAGTGCTAGCAGCATTCGAACGGATGTGGCCCGTACTTTCACCTGCTCAGCTTCTTCGTGATTTGTATGGTTCGAAAGCTCTTTTACGATCAGCTGCGAAAAATCTTCTGAATGATGATGAAGTGGAAAGCCTGTATCGAGAACGCGGTCAAAGTGAAGATGAATATCGTTGGAGCGATGCAGATGTAGCGGTTCTCGATGAGGCCTATACACAGCTAGGTCCCCGGTTGTCTAGTAAAAGAAAGCCGCTAGAGGAAGAAGCGCGAACATATGGACACATTGTTGTAGACGAGGCGCAAGACCAGACGCCCATGGGTCTTCGGATGGTGGAACGGCGGTCTCTCAACGGCTCAATGACTCTGGTCGGTGATATAGCGCAAGCTACAGCTCCTGCTGCTGCTGCGAATTGGACTGAGATTGTGAAACATTTTCCAGCAGGGCTGCATGAATCGCGTATGCACGAATTGACGTTAAGCTATCGAATTCCTGCTTCTAATCTAGTTTTAGCTAATCAAGTACTAAGTGTCGCAGCCCCTGAGCTGGTGGCACCTACTGCAGTTCGAACCGTTGGAAGTGAGCCGAGAATAATAGATGCCGGCCACTCAGGAAATTTTCTGAGCGTTGTTGTCAGAGTTATTAAAGAAGAAGCAGAACTTATCAAAGGTGGCTCCCTTGCTGTCATCGTTTCTTCTAGTTTGATTGACCTTGTTGATCAAACTTTGGAAAACGAGGGAGTCGATTTTGGAAGAGCCACCACTGCCAGCCGAAATGTTTCGGGTCCCTTGCACCCGAAAATTGCTTTAGTTCCAGTTCATCTGGTGAAGGGTTTGGAAGTAGACGGAAGTGTGGTGGTCGAACCAAGAACAATCGTTGAGGATGAGCCGCAAGGACTTCGAGCTTTGTATGTGGCGCTTACCCGTTCAACCAAGCGACTTGCGTTAGTTCATGAACGTGACTTACCTGAAGTGTTATTGCCGCAAAAAGATATATAAATGAGTAAGAGGCTATTCTTATCCACGAAGGCAATTTTGCCTTTAAATAGGGGAGATCAGCGCATGGCCGATGTAACTATAAAAATTCGTAATAATGGACCATTGCTAGTGCAAGGCTCGTGTCTTATTACCGATCAGGATGAAAACGTATTGAGTGATAGTGACAAGCTCGTTGCGCTTTGTCGATGTGGTCTATCTGCAAGCAAGCCAATGTGCGACGGTAGCCACACTGATGGTTTTGACGGAGCTCTCAATCCACCCACCTAGAATCACGATCAGTTGTCTAAAAGGCATAGTGCTCAGGCACGACCAAGAATTTTCGAAACTGTTACTTCGATGACTGTTCTATCACTGCGATCTTTAGGCTCTCTATACCTTTCTGCGTAGCGCTTAGTGCCCTCAAGGCATCGCATTGGGTCATCTGACACTATGGCGCGGCCCTCAAGAGTTAGCCATCTACCGCCGTCTATTTGGCAAATGCTCGCCATCCCACCTCCGGACAAGAAAAGGATTTTGCTTTTAACAGAAGTTTTCCAAGTAATGATTCGCGCTAGATGCTGTTCCGGATCCCAAGTAAATCCGATGGGTGTTACATGTGGCGAACCATCTAGACGCAAAAGGGTAAGCGAAGCTAGGTGCCGCTCAGTTAGAAAATTATTTACCTCAGGCGAAAGATTGTTTAGGTCCAGAGCCATTATACGTGTCCTATTGCATCGAGAATATTCAATTTGGCTGCTCGTCGCGCAGGAATTATTGCCGCTATTGCCCCGCCCAACGTACACAGTATGAGAATCGAAATAAAGTTTCCGTATGGCACACCAAAATCAGTCACAAATGAGTCAGGCATGGCTTGGACGGCTACGAAACCTAAGACAACTCCGAGTGAGATACCGAGAACTCCTCCAAATACTGAAACTATGATTGCTTCCCAACGAACCATCCTGCGAGTTTGTCGACGTGTCATGCCAACAGCCCGTAAAAGTCCGATCTCTCTAGTGCGTTCAAAAACCGATAAAATGAGCGTATTAACGATGCCAAGCATCGCGATAATTACTGCGAAACCGACTAAGGCATTAACTGTCACAAGCAACTGATCGATTCGGTTTTCCGTAGTTTTCTGAAATTCGCTCTTGGTTTGAATTAGCGCTTCAGGATAAGCGGCTGCGATGGTGTCGAGCTGTTGCTCTAAATCTTCGGCAGTGAAACCTTCGGAAAGTTTAGCCGCCACGAAAATGTCAAATTGTAACGCTGAGTCGAAACCATTTTCGAATGTGTTCATTCCGATTACCCAATTGCCAAGAATGCCGCCATCCTCATAAATTCCCACCACTCTGAGATTCTGTGACCCAGAGACCGGGAAAGTAGCCATAATGCCATCTCCGATTGACAAGTCTAAATCCGTTGCCGGGTCACGATGAACTAAAACCCCGCCGTCGTTCAGTCCAGAATATGAGCCTTCGCTTAAGCTCAGGTCCACGATGAACCCTAGGCCCGCTTCTTCAGTGGCCATAACATCTTTGGCGGCGTTGTTGACTTGTATCCTCGCAGAGCCTTCCCCTCCTCTGAAGCCGACTGCAGTCTCAATTCCCTTTATATTCTGTAGATCCTGTGCCAATTTTGGGCTAAAGCCGATGAAAGATTCTTGCTTAAGGTCAACAAAGTAGTCGGCTTTAAGCGAGGTATCTAAGGCAGCACTGAAAGTCTTTTTGAAGCTGGTTCCTACTACGAGCACCATCGCCACCAACGCGAGGCCAATCATTAAGGCAGAAGCTGTCGATGATGTGCGACGAGGATTTCGTGCAGCGTTTTCTCTAGCCAGAACCCCTGATGCGGGGGCAAGTTTAACCAAGGGCCACCCTAAAAATTTGGCCATGGGGCCAGCTACTAATTGACTTAGTAACGCGATCGATAAAAACGTTAAAAGGGCTCCTAAGCCGAGCGCATAAAGTTGTCCTTTGGCTCCTGAATTTGACGTGACGCCTCTAATGATTAGTAGTACGCCTGCAAGTCCTAGTAGACCGCCAAAGATTGAACGTCGATTGGTTGTTTTAGACGAGAGCGAAAAATTGTCCGTTAACGCAGCGATAGGTGGAATCGTCGCTGCTTTGCGCGCCGGAGAAAGACATGCGGCAAGAGTCACAACGAGGCCAACAATAAATGCTGCTATCCATGTGCGGCCGGCGATTACTAATGGCCCGTCAGGAAGACCGGCACCGCCGCCAGCCTGCGCTATAAGAATTTTAAGAAGCGCTGCAATGCCTATTCCACTGAAAAGCCCTATTAAGGAAGCAATAAATCCAATGATCAAGCCTTCAAGTATAACCGAAGCTTGAACTTGCTTGCCAGTAGCGCCAAGGCTCCGCAAAAGCCCTAATTCTTTAATCCTTTGACCCAACACAATTGAAAATGTGTTGTTGATAATAAATGCACTGACAATAAGAGAGATGGC
>DMOB01000333.1:0-6908 GCA_003452475.1 Acidimicrobiaceae bacterium
TACTCTGTTAATGAGAACCTAAGTCTAAAAACGCTTCCGCCTGAGCCAGTTGGCGCTGTTTTCGATGCTGAAGAACAAGCTAAGTATAGAGAGTTTAAAGAAGCCCGGCGTGGCGCAGCTGACTACATGGCTATGGAGGGGGATTTCAGCAAATATTTAGAAGATGTCTATTCTGAGGCACCAGTTGAACGAGATACGTTGACTGACGAATGCGAAATCTTAGTAATCGGCGCTGGGTTCGCTGGCTTATTGCTTTGGCATAAGCTCCGTGAAGCCGGATTTGAAGATGTCCGTTTTTGTGAAAAAGGCGGTGACGTAGGCGGTACTTGGTATTGGAACCGTTACCCCGGAATTGCTTGTGACGTAGAGTCATACAGTTACCTGCCGCTGCTAGAGGAAATGAATTATTTCCCAACGATGAAGTTCGCTTCAGGCTTTGAGATTCTTGAATACTGCCAAAAAATGGCTGAAACATTTGGCTTCTATGACCGGGCTTTATTTCATACAACTGTTGAGTCCACCGAATGGGATGAGGACACAGAGCGTTGGACTGTGAAAACGGATCGAGGCGACGCTATGCGCGCCCGTTATGTCATTTTGGCGAATGGCATCCTGACTAGCCCTAAACTAGCTCGGATTAAAGGCATGGAAACCTTTGCCGGAGATTCATTTCATACCTCTCGATGGAACTACCATGTAGATCTAAAAGGAAAAAGAGTTGGCATCATCGGAACCGGCGCAACTGCTGTGCAAGCAATTCCGGAGTTAGCGAAAACAGTTGGTAGCCTGTGCGTGTTTCAAAGAACTCCATCCTCGATAGATGTTAGAGATCAGCGAGCAACTACTGAAGAAGAAATGACCGAATGGGCTGCCGAACCCGGCTGGGCTAAAGCTAGGCGAGCCAGATTCGCTCGAATTTCTGCCGGGCGAACAGCGATTAAAGCAAATGATGACTATCTAGCCGGCAAAGTAGATGATTTCAAAGAACGCAAAACGCATTCTGAGAGATTGAGCCAAGAAGAAATGATTCAAAGGCAACTCGACTCCAACTTCCGGATTATGGAGCAGATCCGAGCCAGAGTAGATGCCATAGTCGAAGATCCAAAAACAGCCGAGGCTCTAAAGCCTTATTATCCCTATGGCTGTAAACGCCCGACATTTCACGATGAGTATCTTCCGACGTTTAACCTGCCAAATGTGACGCTAGTAGATACAGCCCCTCTAGGAGTTAGCGAAATCAACGAGCGCGGAGTGGTGCATGATGGAGTTGAGTACCCCCTAGATGTGTTGATCTATGCCACAGGCTTTCAGTGGATGGCAACATCAACGTTCAACATGATCAAAGGGCGCGAAGGCGTCACGTTGAGCGATAAATGGAAATCAAAAGGAACAAGAACATTCTTAGGGCTCCATAGCAAAGGATTTCCTAATTTGTTTATTGTGTCAGGTCCACAAGGTGGTGGCGGGAGTTTTAATTTCACTGATGCAATTGAGCAACATGGTGACTACATAATATGGATGCTCACAGCCATGCGAGACAAAGCAATTCAGGTAGTTGATGTTACGGAAGAATCAGAAGAGACATATGCCGAGCATTGCCGAGTAGCGGATATCGGAACCGCTCCATTAAGGGACTGTATTTCGTATTACAACGGGCATGGTGACGCTGAGCCGGGCAGTTTGGCCTACTACGGTGGCGGGAATTGGCATAAGTACCGCATAGCCGCTCAAGATTCGCTTAAACCGTACATATTTCAATAAGCAATTACAGAGCTAGCTAAGGCGTCTCAGTTGTGTTCGTCCAGGGAACTATAAGTAGGCAATTAGTTGAGTCCGCCTGCAACTAGTTAAATTAGTTAGCTAAGGTCTGTCATCACGTTCTCTATAAAAAGGTCAAGAGTTTGCTGAGCATAGAAGCCTGATATGTTGCCCCATGATGGGCAAATAGTCACATATGCACCGGGGATGTTTTCTGAGATATCGGCAAAGTGCTCCTTGATTTTTTTAGGAGACCCGCAGATCAACGAATCTGTGGCTATCGCTTGATCAAAATCTCCCAGAAAGCTAGGTACATGCGGAGGCCAAAGGTCGTAACGTCGGAAAAGTTTTGTGAGGTTGGCATCAAACGTGGCCCAACCCGCACGGGCTATATCTTCTGCTTTCTTGTCAGTCGGAGCGATCACCACCCTCCGCAAAAGAGACAATATCGGTTGTTGGGCAGGACAAAGCCCAGGTTCCACAAGTTGCTGATGCTCACTGATTTTTTTTATGACGACTGATACTGGTCCTGGAACGATTGTGCTCACCCCAAGTTTGGCTGCGGTCGAGAGAGTCCCGGGACGCCATAGAGGAGGGTGAGGTGTTTGGTAGGGGTTGACCTCAAGAGGTGCATCTAAGTAAGTCCAGAAATTGCCTTCAAAGCTGAATAATGTTCCGAGTCCTTCGGTTTCTACTTGGTGCATTGCTTTTAAGATAATTTGGAGTGATTCTTCTGTTCTTGCATCAACCTCTGCTCGATCTATGTTCCACAAAAGATGCTCCGGGGGACTCACTCCCTTGCCAAATCCAAACTCGAGTCGGCCTGTAGACAATTGGTCCAACATGCACAGTTCCTCGTACAAGCGCATCGGTTCGTAGAAGGGAAGAAGATGAACAAGTGATACCAACTTAATGCGTGAAGTGACTTGACTGAGCGCAGCGAGGAAGATGCCTACGCTAGGAGCTGCATCAAGAGGTACATGGTGATGCTCTGATTTGAAATAATGCTCGAACCCTGCCGAGTCGGCTGTGACGGCTAGAGCAATGTGGTCACGATAAATATCGGCGATTGAGCCTGAACCGGGATGCTCTACCTGGTCGAATATTCCAAAACGCAGCGGCGGATTCAAAGTTACCTAGCCTGGTTTAAAGGTTTATGGTGGAGACACAGTTGCCGAGCTGCATGGTTCCGAGGACGACCCAGGAGAGTCTGAGCTCGCCAGTGTGGAAACTTTATGATCATTGGTTCAAGACTAACCGACTTTAAAATTAGTGGTCCTAAAAATGATGCACATGTACCCGTTATAAAGAATTTAATTTGATATCTCTTAAAAGTGTTTGTTCAACGACTGATCTAGATGAGACAGTGTCCTTAAGACGATATGGCAAACTCATTAAACGCAGAGGGGGATTGAAGTGTTGAAGCGTTATCGAGTTTTAGACCTGACAGATGATCGCGGGCACCTATGTGGAATGATTCTGGCGCAAATGGGTGCCGAAGTTATAGCTGTTGAACCGCCAGAAGGCAGTCGGTCCCGCAACCACGGGCCCTATGCCGACGACGGGCCGAGAGAAGAACGTTCATTGACGCATGCCGCCTATAGCCGCGGCAAAAAGTCGATCATTGTTGACTTAAGCACTGATGTGGGTAAAGAAACATTGGAGTTTTTAGCCGCTGGTGCTGATGTGTTGATCGAAAGCGGAGCTCAAAAAATTGATATTGATGGGCTGTGTAAACGACATCCACACTTAGTAACCGCTTCCATCTCACCATATGGATCTAGTGGTCCGAAAGCTAGTTGGGCCGGAACTGACATAACGAATACTGCCGCATCGGGGACTATGGGTTTAACTGGTGACCGAGATCGTGCGCCTGTTCGGCTGTCGTTGCCTCAGACGTGGCATTTTGCGGCGGGAGATGCGCTATGCGCTGTTCTTCTTGCTCTCAGGGAGAGAGATCGCTCGGGTGTCGGCCAGCAAGCTGACATCTCAGCTCAGCAAAGTTATTTAAGCGCCACACAATTTCAAACGCTATACCCCTTTGTTGATGCGCCTTCGACGAAACGGCTATCAGGAGGTATGGAAATAGGCCCAATAACGCTGCGGACAGTCTACAAAGCCAAAGACGGGTTTGTGAATCTCGTCTTTCTAGTAGGCCCGACGGTAGGCCCTTACACGATTAGACTTTTTAAGTGGGTTGAAGAAGAGGGTATGTGTCCCGAGGAATTGCGCGATATCGACTGGATTGGTTTTGGAGCTCAGCTGACTTCTGACCCTAAAGCGCCAGAACTGCTTAATCGGGGAGGAGAGGTGCTCCAGGACTTCATCGCTACAAAAACGAAAGCTGAGTTGCTGGCCGGAGCGTTGAGTCGAAATTTAATCCTAGTTCCGGTGATGGAGACCGATGAGTTACTTAATTTAGATCATTTTCTTGAACGTAATTACTGGACCGATATCGAAGGTCTAAAATATCCGGGACCGGTATCGCGTCCAGCAAGGACTCCAATGATTACCGATGTAGGCCCCCCTCGATTGAATCAGCATGCTACCGAAATTTTGCAATCAGCTGAAAATCGAGTACCGGCTATCTCTGCCAGTGCATCCAAAAGTTGGTCGGGAGCGCCGCTGCAAGGTGTCAAAGTACTTGACCTTACATGGGCAATAGCTGGTCCTTACACAGCGAGAATGATGGCCGATTTCGGCGCTGAAGTTATCCGAATTGAGTCTGAAACTAAGCCATGCATTATGCGCGGCGCTGGGCCATTCATGAATGGTGAGCCGGGAGCTGAAAATTCTTTGAGCTACCACAGCATCAATGCTTCAAAGATGTCTTTAGCTATTGATCTTAGACGGCCAGAATCTAAAGAAATTATGGAAGGTCTTGTAAAGTGGGCTGATGTTTTAATCGAGTCCTACTCAGTCGGAGTTATAGATCGCATAGGACTTGGTTACGATAATCTAAAAAAAATAAATGACAAATTGATTATGGTCTCTACTTCTTTGATGGGTCAGACTGGAGCGTTACGAAATATTTCTGGTTTTGGAAATATTGGCGCATCGGTCGCAGGGTTCTACCCATTTGGCGGTTGGCCGGATCGAGCGCCGTGTGGGCCATTTGCTGCTTACTCTGACTTTATTTCTCCCCGGTTCACTGCAGCTGCAATCCTTGGAGCGCTTGATCATCGAGACCAAACCGGAGAAGGTCAGTACATTGACTACTCGCAGATGGAAGGAGCGGTTCACTTACTATCTCCTGCGTTCTTAGATCAACAAGTCAACGGTGTTCGAGGAACCCGAATTGGAAATCGTGATGCAAACATGGCGCCGCATGGGGCTTATTCAGTCGTGGGAGAAGATAGGTGGTTAGTGCTTGCTTGCGAGGATGATAAACAATGGAGGTCATTAGTTGAGCTTTTGGGCCGTACCGATTTAGCGGACCTAAGCTTGTCCGAACGCATCGATAGACATGATGAGATCGATTCTATTATCAGTGATTGGACCAGCGGACTAGCTGGCGAAAAAGCTGAACTAGAACTTCAAAAAGTAGGTGTTGCTGCTCATCGTATTTTGTACGCACCCGATGTAGTGAACGACGCCCAGATGAAGCATCGAGGGGCATTCACTCAAGTTGCCCATGAGAAATGGGAACAAACATGGATTGAGGAGAACCCCATACATTTGTCGAGAACCCCAGGCTCGGCGAAGTGGGCAGCACCAACGTTTGGTGAACACTTGTTTCCAATTCTCACCGAAATTTTGGGCCACACTGAGGACGAAGCAGCTGAACTGATCGCTTCAGGCATGTTTATCTAAGAACAGTAAATATTATAAAGAAATCAATAAATATGAACTATCAGTCACCGTCTGGCATGCCGGATAAGAAAGGGCAGCAATGGAATTCTGGGCGCCGCTTCCAAAGGGAACAGCCAAGGAAATAGTTGACAATGCCAAACGTTTAGAGGCAAAAGGCTATACCGGAGCCATAGTTAATCAGGTTTATGGACCTCCCTGGGCAGCACTGGCAGTCGCAGCGGCAAACACGAGTTTGCGAATAGAGTCAGGTATCGCCATGGGTTTCGTAAGATCTCCTTTCGAGACAGCCTGTGCCGCAATTGAATTAGATGAGCTCAGCGAGGGACGCTTTGTGTTAGGACTCGGGACTGCTCCTCAGACATGGAACGAAAAATTTTATGGAGAAAAATTTAGCCCACCGATAGGGCGCATGCGAGAACTGATTCAAGTTGTGAGACAGGTCAACGAAGCAGCGATCACCCAATCGACGACAATCACTCCTTTCAATGGTGAGCACTATTCGTTGTCTTTCGAATCACTTGTTCCCACGTTCAGTCCGAAGGCAACACGAATTCCGGTATGGGTTGCCGCTTTGAGAGAACGTTTGTGCGAGCTTGCCGGCGAAACAGCGGATGGATTGATCGGCCATCCAATTTGGTCTCGAGAGTGGACATTTGATTACGCTCTAAAGGCGCTGTCGAAAGGCGCAAGGCTGGCGAACAGAGACTCATCAGAGATTCACGTGCAGCTTTGGCTTACGGCTTCAATAGACACAAATAGGCGTCAGGCGGCGATGCGAGCTCGTGGGAATGTCGCCTTCTATGCAGGAATTCCGAGCTACCACTCGTATTTCGACCAGCACGGATTTGGCGACATAGCAAAGTCCCTCGTGGAAGCTCGACGGGAAAAGACAGTCCAAGATTGCGTCCATTTGGTTCCACTAGAGATGGCAGAAACTTTTGCACTTTGTGGAACAGCAGACGACGTTGGTCAAGCTTTGCAAGAGCTGGGCCCAAGAGCAGACTCAATGTGCGTCAAACCTCCTACTTGGGCAGTGGACTCAAACGTTATGGCAACGCAACGCCAGTTGATAGATAAAATTCTGTTTACAGATTAGTGATGGCAGATGGCTCACGCAGCTAGGACAAGAAGCAAAGATTCTTTGCTAATTACTTCTCTTTTGAACTTCCCATCATCAGCTCTCAATACCAGTTTCACTTCGTTGATTGACCAATCCTGGTAAATTGCATGAATAGCTAAGACTTCGTCAAAGCTTCGGACTAGATGCTGACCAACCTGTAAATTGGTAGCACGCACAGGAGCCAAATTCTGCTGGTCTACTAAAAGCTGAGTCATGG
>DMOB01000127.1:0-4030 GCA_003452475.1 Acidimicrobiaceae bacterium
GACTGCTGTAACAGCTCCAAAAAAGGGAGCGGAACCGAATGAGTAAACGCCTCCATTCTTATCAGCTATCCAATAGCCGTCACCCCTAGAGGTCGGATGAATAGCTACTGCAGTGTCGGCGTTTTGACTAACCTGAGGAACGCCCTCAAGAAATGCTGCATTGCCGAAGCTGAAGACACTGCCATCTGAATCGATTATCCAGTACCCAACCCCAGAAGGAGAAGCAGCGATGTCAACAGGACTAGCCTGCAAATTTAAATTCGAAATATCACCGAGGAGACGCGCCGTTCCATGTGCTTGGACTCGACCTTGAGCGTCCAGAACTAGACAGCCTTGACCATCCTTAGTGGAGCTAATGGCAACAGGTTCAGATTCTAGACTGAGGTCGAAAATTTCATTGCTAGCGCCATAAGATCGTAACCGCATGTCAGATGTAAGCATCCAATATCCGAAGGAAGGCACATTGGGAGCATAGAGGGATCCAGACAAGATGAAATAAGTTACTGCTTTCGAGGCTAGTTTGGAATACATATGAAGATTTACACCAAAACCGGTGATGATGGTTCTACCGGCTTGTTCTTTGGCGGTCGGGTAGCCAAGGACTCAATGCGACCGACCGCCTACGGAGCTGTGGATGAAGCTCAAGCTGCCTTGGGTCTGGCTCGGGTAGTGGCTACCAACGAAACGTTGAACAAAATCTTAGTTGGCCTTTGCAAAGATCTCTACGTAGCTATGGCAGAACTTGCAACATTACAAGAGAACCAGTCGAAACTCGAAGCCGGTAAAACTTTAGTAACTTCAGAAATGGTTGATTCGTTAGATCAGTTGATCGATGAAATTAGTCTGCTTTTCGAACCACTAAAAGATTTCGTGATCCCAGGCCAAAATGAAGCTGCAGCCAGACTAGATTGGGCTCGCGTTGTGATTCGGCGAGCCGAGCGAGAATCACTCCCTGTCCATTCAGAAACTTCTTATGTCGGTGCATACTTAAATCGACTATCAGACCTTGCTTGGGTGCTAGCCCGCTGGCAAGAAGGTGAAGCTTTAAAGAGTAAATCAGTACGCGAAATCAACTAGTTCACGATTCCGATAACGACAAGAACAGAAACGAAACAATGCCACTAACATTCCCGATAGAAGCGATACGTGTAGTTTCCGAAATAGGAGCTACCCAAACAGTGGTCTCTGACCGTCCGATAAGGTCAGACGACCTGGAGTTGCTTGGGGTAGAAAAACCTTACCTAGACGCCAGCGGTTTTACTGGCAAAGTGGGTGAAACGACGTTACTGCCAAACGGAACAAATTTGGTTATAGCGGTCGGGCTAGGCGACCATGAATTAACTGTTTCAGAAGTAAGGCAAGCATCTGCCTCACTATGGAAAGCTGCTGCCAAAGTTGAATCGTTGAGCTCGACAGTAGCCCTGGTGGCCGCTGAAACTATAGGAGCAGAAAAAGCCTTGCAGGCGGTCATAGAGGGAATGCTTCTAGCCTCTTACCGGTTTGATGAGCATAAAGGAATGACCGAAGACTCTACTTTCCTGAAAAGCATAGTTATAGTCGCTCCCGATGGCGTAGATGTATCAAAAGCTTTAGCCAGAGGGTTATCAGTTGCAAGAGCCATTGCCCTAGCCCGTGATTTAGTGAATCACCCTGGCGGAAGCATGACTGCAATCGGTATGGCAGCAGAGGCTCATAAAGTCGCGTCAGAAACTGGACTAGAAATCGAAATATGGAATCGTGAACGTCTGAAAGAAGAAAAATGCGGCGGAATTCTTGGAGTGAACGCCGGATCGACGGAAGAACCGAGGTTGATCCGAATGACTTATAGACCTTCCGGGGAATCAAGAGCCACAATTCACCTAGTCGGCAAAGGAATTACTTTCGATACAGGTGGTCTTAATCTGAAAAGTTTTGAGGGAATGGAAACAATGAAAATCGACATGGGGGGAGCAGCGGCTGTGATTGGAGCTATGAGCGCTCTTAGCTCTTTAGCCCCGGACGTCACAGTTGTAGGTACATGCTGTTGTACTGATAATCAACCTGGACCAAATGCCACTAAACCTGGAGACGTACTTAAAATCAGAAATGGCAAAACTGTTGAGGTTCTTAACACTGACGCAGAAGGAAGACTGGTGCTAGCGGATGGCCTTTCAATAGCAGCTGAAGAGACTCCCGATTTGATAGTCGATTTAGCTACCTTGACGGGAGCATGTATGGTCGCTTTGGGAAATGAGTACGCAGGCCTTATGGGAAATGATGCAGCTGCAGTGGCTCGGGTCGAATCAGCTTCATCGGCTGCTAACGAAAAAATATGGCATCTCCCATTGCCAAAAGAATATCGCAAA
The DNA here is from genome assembly GCA_003452475.1 of Acidimicrobiaceae bacterium. Classification (GTDB taxonomy): domain Bacteria; phylum Actinomycetota; class Acidimicrobiia; order Acidimicrobiales; family Poriferisodalaceae; genus UBA9040. Next base: position 2,346 of record DMOB01000127.1, read on the forward strand.
CAGCTTGATTCACCGATAGCGGATCTTCGAAACATCGGAACTGGCCGACTTGGAGGAGCATTAACTGCAGGTCTTTTTCTTAAAGAGTTCGTAGCAGACATGCCATGGGTCCATTTAGATATAGCGGGCCCTGTTACTACCGAAGAAACGATGGGTGAGAGCAGTAAAGGGGCAACCGGTTTCGGCGTTCGGACATTGTTGGAACTAGTCGTTAGTTGGTAAATGAAGTTACGAGGCCTAACGTGTGGCTCCGAAAATCTTAAAGCAGTTTTGCAGGAGGCCGAACTTGTCAAGTGAACTAGAGGGAAACCCACCACTGCGATTGTTAGCTAAATGGATCGATGAAGCTAAGCGCATAGTCGTGTTAACGGGTGCTGGCATTTCAACTGATTCCGGTATCCCCGATTTCAGAGGCCCGAATGGATTATGGACCAAAAACCCTAAAGCAGAGAAAGCCTCCAATATTCAAAACTTTATTAATGATAAAGAAGTGCGAAAAGCATCATGGCGGAGTCGTCTAGACAGTAGGAGTTGGTCAGCCGAACCTAATAAAGGCCACGAAGCTTTGGTTCAGCTGGAACGTAACAACAAATTAGTTCTACTCATTACACAAAACGTAGATGGGTTGCACCATCAAGCAGGTTCAAACCCGGAAAAAGTTGTTGAAATCCACGGCACGTTACGCGAAGTTGCCTGCTTGTCCTGTGACTATAGAGATGACATGAAAGTCGCCCTTGACCGCATAAGATCAGGTGAAGAAGATCTGGATTGCCCGAATTGCGGAGGAATCCTGAAAAGCGCAACGATCTCATTCGGCCAGTCTCTTGTGCTCGAAGACCTAACACGAGCTGAAGCAGCTGCTCAGAGCTGTGATCTTTTCATGGCTGTAGGTACGACCTTAGGCGTGTACCCAATAGCAGCAGTTCTTCCGAGTGCGAAGAGTGCGGGAGCTAAAATAGCTGTGGTTAACGGAGAGCCAACTGAAATGGATCACCTTGCTGACCTAGCAATTCGTGGATCGATCAGCGAAGTCATGCCATTTGTAGTCAATGGTGAAAAGAATTTGCCAAAGTCTGCAGAAATGTAGATGTCGTTCTAGCTCGACAAAGACAATACCCGACTAATTTGGTAGGGTATTATCTCTTGTGTCCGGTCAAAACGTAGCAGGGTGGTGTTGTGGCTTCTTTCCGAGAACTTTTGAATAAAGCTAAATTAGCAATCAAGGAGATAGACACTGCAGGAGCGCAACAAAGAATATTAAATGGTTCTCCAGTAGTGCTCGATGTTCGAGAACCTGATGAATTCGAACAAGGGGCGTTGGATGGTGTGGTTCACATTCCTCGCGGTCACTTAGAAGCACAAGTGGAGCAGCGTATCCAAGATCATGATGCAGAGATAATTGTTTATTGCGCAGGTGGAGTCCGCTCAGCGTTTGCTGCTCAAACGCTAGGAGAGCTTGGGTACACCGATGTTATGTCAATGGATGGCGGGTTTGGCAAGTGGAAAGATGAAGGACGAAATTGGGTAACTCCGAAAACGTTGAGCCCGGAGCAACGGAATAGATATCAGCGACATTTGCTGCTACCTGAAATTGGAGATGAGGGTCAACAAAAACTTCTGAACGCCCGAGTTCTAATGTTGGGGGCCGGAGGCCTCGGGCTCTCCCGCAGCTTTGTATCTGGCGG
>DMOB01000252.1:0-6740 GCA_003452475.1 Acidimicrobiaceae bacterium
TGCGGGAACAAAGCCTGGTAGATGACCGTCATTAAGAAATCTGTGCTCTGAAAACCATACATGGTCAAAGCCAAGCTGGTCAGCTAGGCGGATTTGTTCCAAACCTGCTGCATAGGACTCGGTAACAGAAACTCCGCTGCCTGGTCTTGTGCGAAAGTCGTAGGCGAGTCCGATCCGCAACTGCGGTTTAGAAGATGTACGGTTCATATGAGAAGAGCTCTTTCAAGCATGGGGGCTTTCACTTCGAGAAAATTGATCACTTGCATCTGTTGTTTCGAGATGTTGCAGCTATTTCGCGCGTCGGCTTATGAAGTAGCTGTTGGAACGATCATCCTTCACACCAGTTATTTCAATGTTTTCAAATCCGGCGCGACGAATGTACTCTGTCGCTGTCTGGTGCCCCCAAGCTGTCCCAAGTCCTTCACCTCCATAGGCCAGAGAGACAGTCATGCAATGCATCGTGGAGATTGTGTACATGTACGGTGCCATTGGCTCGGCAAGGTTTTCAGCTAGAACTGAGGAAGCTTTAGGCTCTACGCACAAATAAGATCCACCGGGTTTGAGCATCTGATGTATGCCGGCGAGAACCTGCTCCGGTTGCGCCTGGTCATGGATTGCGTCGAACGTTGTTACTAAGTCAAATCGCTCATGTTGATTCAGAGCTGACGCGTCTGCGAGCTCAAATGTTACGTTCGGAAGGTTAGCTGCCTGAGCTTGAGCTGCTTCAATGCCTTTAGCTGACATGTCGAAGCCTACAAAGCGACTGTTGGGAAATGCTGCACCTAGAATGCATAGCGCTCGACCACTCCCGCAGCCTACGTCAGCGACGTCAATGCCTGTAGATAGCTCATCTTCTACGGGCAGAATCGGAACGATTTGTTTCAATAGGGTGCGATCGAATCGGTTGTTGCTGGTTTCCGCCATTAATTCTTGAAAGCGCGGGTACCTGTCGTATGGAACTCCGCCTCCGTTTTTGAAGACGTCCACAATGTCTTCTTCGACTTCGCCTAATAAGGGAATCATTTGAAGTGGTATCGCAAGGTTTAGCGGACCGCTGCGCCGCGTTAGCAAACCTGCATGCTCAGGTGGAAGAAAAAATGTTCCGGCGGTTGAGTCGTGTTCTAAAATACCACCACAGGATAGGGCGCTAAGCCACTCACGAACGTAGCGTTCATCGAGGTCAGCGGATATCGAGATCTCGTCAGAGGTAGCCGGTGGAGAACCGTCCATTATGTCGAACAGCCCTGTTTTATGACCGATGCTTATCATGAGTGATAGTGCTCCGCCATTTATGATGCTAATCATTTGCCCCATGAAGGCTTTAGATTTAACTTTGCTTTCGTTTAAAGAGAGTTCGGCCATTTATCTATTCTGTCAGGTTGCTTTAATTGATGCTCATTTCTTGATCTCTGATTTAGGGTAAGCGAAAAGCATGAGTGGGATAACTGCCATCTGCATTCCGGCCAGCAGGAACCACATTAGGTCGTAGCGCCACACATCATGAGCGTCATTGAGAATAGCGATTGCTGTCGCTGCTCCCATAGCTCCTACTGCGTAACGTAGCGATTGGTGAATGCCGTTTGCCGTTGCAATGGATTTAGCAGGTATCGCAAGTAGAGCAGCGCTGTTGAGCTGGCTTGCTAATGCGCCCATTCCAAGACCAAATAGCACGGTGGCTGGAAAGAAGGAGAACCAGAAATTTACTGTTTCGTTCAGAAACAGGTACAACCAAATATGGCCACTAGCCGCCAAGAATGATGCTAAGCCCATCAGCCCTCTGAAACCATGTTTGTCTGCCCACCGACCACTAAGTATCGCTACCAAGGCTGAGATGACAGGAGCTGGTGTAAACGCTAGTCCGATTGAGAGTTTGCTGTAGTTCCATACTTCGGTGAGGTAGACCGGCCAAAGGAACCAGCTGGTGAATGCTCCGACCATTGATAATGCGACGGCAATATTAGCGATGGCAAAGGATCTAATACGGAACAAGTCGAGATCGATTGCCGGCTCTGGGTGATTTTTCGATCTGGAAACTAGTGCGACAAGAAGGGTAACTGAGAACAAAAAACAGGTGATGGTGATTGGGGCATTCCAACCCCAAGATCGCCCTTGCAGAGTGGCCAAAACTAAGAAGAAAATAGAACCACTTCCCATCGAAACTCCAAAAAGATCTAGTGTTTTGTCAGTATCTTTCGCAGCTGTTTCATCCAGGAAAAGTTTTGCTCCTAAAAGACCTAGGCAACTAATGGGAGCCAATATTAAATAGATTAATCGCCAGCTTCCGAATTCTAGAATGAAGGCGGCTAAACCAGGCGCCAACCCAGACGCCGCCATTCCGGCGGCTGCCCAAAGTCCTATGACGCTCGCCTGTCTTGATGGTAGGAATTTGGGAAGCACTAGAGCAAGAGATGAGGGAACAGCTAGCGCCCCGCAAATTCCTTGAGCAGCGCGGGCAGCAACTAGTATCCAGATATTACTAGCGAACCCGGCGGCTACTGAGCTAATGGATAGGCCAATGAGGCCGAACTTGAAAATTGGAAGGCGACCATAACGATCGGCTAGCCTGCCCCCAGATAGTAGGGTTGATGAAAATGCCAGTGCATAACCGGAGATGATCCAGCCGCTTGTTCCACTTGATATTCCAGGGAATGCTTTGACGATCTCAGGGAATGCAACGTTGGAGACGGTTACATTTATTGTCGCTAGAACAAACGCTAAGGACCCGGTAGCTAACGCCAGATAAGCGCGTGTTGAACTAGTTCGTATCTGTGTGTCGGGTTGGCTGGCTATTGGTGAAACAAAAAATATCAAGGGAGCCTTGTCGTTTTTTTGTTCAGCGGTCATTGCCGCAAGAGTACGCTGATTTGGGCTGGTAACCCGTAATTATTATTTTCTGTAAAGCTTTAATATTCGAATTGAAGGTGGTCTTGATGAAAACAGAAGAGAATTTAGTACTTGTTCAAAAACTTGATGCCATAACAGTTTTTACGCTGAATCGCACCGAGAAGCGAAATGCGTTCAACGAAGCATTAACGGAAGCATTAGATAAAGCAATTAGTGATTTTGAAGATGACGCAAGTCAATGGGTAGGAATTCTTACCGGCGGTCCCGAGATGTTTTCTGCAGGAAGTGACATGAAAGATGGAAGCGGAAGCACTCAGCGTGGTGGAGAGTATGGTCTGATTCGCCGCACCAGATCAAAGCCACTTATAGCTGCAGCCGAGGGTCTGGCCCTTGGGGGTGGCATGGAGATCTTGTTTTGTTGTGACTTAATAGTCGCTTCCGAGACTCTTAGGCTTGGATTGCCGGAAGTGAAGCGAGGTCTCCTACCCACCAGCGGAGGATTGTTTAGAGCTCTGCGTTCGCTCCCACTTCATGTGGCTAAGGAGGTTATCTTAACGGGCGAGGAACTGTCACCAAGTCGAGCCAGAGAGGTCGGGCTTATCTCGGAACTTGTACCTGAGGGTCAAGCTCTTGACGCAGCATTAAAGGTTGCAGCCAAGATTGTCTCTAATTCGCCCACATCCACTCAGGAAAGTTTGAAGGCGATGGAAGCGTATCTAGCTTTAAACGATGCTGACGCCTGGGGGTTAACAAAGACTGCTCGTAAAATAGTCTTTGCTAGCGAGGATAGGGAAGAAGGGACCTCCGCATTTTTTGAGCGCAGAGAGCCTTCATGGAAAGGAAGGTAGTTGATGAGTCGTTTAGGACCTTTAGATGAAGATCTACTGAGTGCTGATCAGAAAAGTTTGCGCGATTCAGTAGTAGGAACACGAAAAGGACTCGGCCCGGATGTTTGGAAATCTGGCCCATTCGGAGTTTGGCAGCACGCGCCTGGTTTAGGTATGAAGGCGGTGGAACTTGGTGCGCAAGTGCGTTTCGCCACAGAGCTTGATCCTCAGATGCGGGAAGTAGCGATCTGCTGCGTTGGTGTGCACTTTAAGTCTAAATTTGAGTTTGAAGCGCATGCAGCGATCGCAATTTCGGAGGGTATTGATTCAAGCTATCTAGATGTGTTAGCTGAAGGAGGTCGACCTAACTGGAAGCGAGAGTTGATGATCACTCAGAAGTTCACTGAAGAGCTCCTGCAGAGCACTCGAGTAAGTGACTCCACCTACGGGACGATGCTAGGTCTTATAGGGTCAAAAGGTCTGGTTGAATTGGTTAGTACCATCGGATACTACTGTCTTGTTTCGCTTACCTTGAATGCCTTTCAGGTTGGTCTAGCTGATGCAATGGTCGATAGATGGCCGGAAGAAATATAGGGCATGAGCAAAGTCATAAAAGTTGATCTAAGATTGCTCTATGACTTTTGACGGTGAATACGGTGCTTCTACTTGGGATTGGGTTGCGGAACAGGTTGAGGCTTACGAGGGCTCCAATGGCGCTAAAGGGGCCACGCTGCGTGACACTGGGATGCCCATCATCATTATTACTACTATTGGTCACAAAAGCGGTTTAGTTCGCAAAGTGCCACTCATGAGAGTTGAGCGTGAAGGCGAGTATGCAATCATAGCTTCTAAGGGTGGGGCTCCTGAACAACCTGGTTGGTACCACAACCTCATTGCAAACCCGAATATTCTTCTTCAAGATGGACCAGAACCGTATGAAACAGTGGTCCGCTTAGTGACGGGCGCAGAAAGAGAGGAATGGTGGGAACTTTCGGAATCTATTTTTCCTCCGTATAAGGAGTACAAGCAAAAAACTGATCGCGAGATTCCAGTATTTATTTCCGAAGCGCGTAACTGACAAAATTCTTAGTCTTGTAAGTTTTCCTAACTAGATGGTAATTGTTTGTGCGGAGCCGTTCAGCTGGTCTTTAGCGAAACCTGCGGCGGCCTTGTAGCGGCTCATGTACTCCTCTATCTCTGAGCGTGGCATAACGTTGTCGATGTCATCAAAGACACCTCCACATCGCTCCTCTATGATTCCTAGAATTCCGATTGGCCCCGCACCGCGATTCCTGAGTACCAGCTCGTTAATTGGGTCAAGTAATTGCTCTTCGTAGGCTGCTAGAGCGTTATTGTTGGCTCCATATTCTAAAAATTTAGCGCCTAAGACTCTTGTGTCGATGATTGCCTGACTAGCGCCGTTTGAGCCAACTGGGTACATAGCATGTGCTGCATCTCCCACAAGGCCAACTCGTTTATCGACCCACATGTCGATGGGGTCGCGATCTATCATTGGATACTCATAAATTTCCTTTGCGGAGTCGACGAGATCCGGAATATTTTGCCAATCAAAATCCCAGTCGATAAACGCATCTTTAAATTTTGCTGCAGGAACTTGTTTATTCCAATCACCACCGGGTCGATTGGTTTTCACATTATAGGTTAGTTCTGCTATCCAATTAATATCTGATAGTCCAGTGATCGGGTCGGGTCTACTGATTGGGTAGGAAACGAACCGTTGTTCTAGTTTTCCAACCAAAGTAAATGATGCCCCTGTTCTAATTGGTTTTGCTTGTGAAAGACCGCGCCACATTACAGCACCTCCCCAAATTGGACTTCCTTCATCTGGGTGCATTTTCTTTCGAACGACACTATTAATGCCATCTGCGCCAATTAATATTGCGCCTTCATGCGTTTGCTCTGCGCCCGACTTGTTTATTGTGCGAAGGGTGACGCTATTTTTGGACTGGTCATAATCAATTGCGCGACTATCAGTAATTATTGCGTTGGGTCCCAACCTCTTTAGCGCTGCGCGATACATCATCATTTGCAGCTTGCCTCTGTGGACCGAATATTGCGGCCAGTCGTAACCAGCTAAGAGACCACGAGGTTCTGCCCAGATATCATTTCCATTGCGACCGACTAATGCCCATTCTCTAGTCTGTATTCCTATCTGATTTAAAGACGCGGATAAACCGAGATCGTATAACTCTCGAACAGCATTGGGCTGGAGATTGATTCCAACTCCGAGGGGCAATATCTGATTTGCGGACTCAAATACTTTGACCGGAACACCTATTTGATGACAAGTAAGTGCCATTGCTATTCCAGCTATGCCGCCGCCGGCAACGAGAACTGTCATAACTGCGAATAAAGCTCAATATTGGCGGAGTAAAAAAAAATAGTCGCTTCGCTGGTGTTTCGTGACATCACGATTGACGCTAGAGCAATGCGCATCATTTTGCACTTAACTAGCCGGAGATTAACTGTTATTGATTTTGTGCTCTCACTTTAAGGCTGATCAGCAAATCACAAATAGCCTTAGAAACCGATCGATACTCTTATCTAACTGTACTGATCTTTAAACTCCGATAATTTGTCAAGCTTAGGAATGACTGTGTCAGCTTCGGCAGGCGGGACAGTGAAAACAATGCGATGAATGCCAGCTTCAATTAATGAATCGACTACTTCTGCCTTAGGAGGCGTGCCAAATTGTCCAAACTCGAATGATTCAGGGTCACGTCCAGCGTCTGAAGCCATTTGTTTGAGCGTCGTGATTTGCTCAGCGAAATCGTATCTTCCACTGATTGGCATAAAGCCATCGCAATACTCAATAATGTCCGCCATCGTTTTCGGTCCTGCGGCTCCACCCAGAATGATCGGCGGGTGAGGTTTTTGTGTTGGCTTTGGCCACTGCCAACTTGAGCTGAAATCGACGTGTTCGCCGTGATACTCAGCTTCGTCCTTCATCCATAGCTCTTTCATCGCCAGAACGTTCTCTCGCATTACGGCTCTTCGTTCCGTGAACTGAACGCCATGATGATGTAACTCTTCTTTGTTCCACCCGTA
>DMOB01000129.1:0-621 GCA_003452475.1 Acidimicrobiaceae bacterium
AGCATGCTGACGCTGAAACTGTCGAAGGTATTCTAGAAGAAGCGGCTCGCTTCATGGAAGAGCAGTTAGCGCCACTTAACCGTGTGGGCGATGAACAAGGCGTGCGCCAAATCGGCGATTCAATTATTCATCCAGACGGTTTCAAAGATGCTTACCAGCGTTTCGTTGATGCTGGATGGAATGGGATTGCTTTTGGAGAAGAATATGGTGGCGGTGGTTTGCCTTGGGTAGTTGGACTAGCAGTTCAGGAGATGCTGACTGCTTCAAATATGGCTTTTAGTTTGTGCCCGTTGCTCACACAAGGCGCTATAGATGCTATCTCTCATCATGCAGACGAAACCCTCCAGGAAATCTATCTACCTAAAATGGTTACAGGTGAATGGACTGGAACCATGAATCTGACGGAACCTCAGGCAGGCTCAGATGTTGGTGCTCTCACAACGCGAGCTGTGCCAAATGAAGATGGTAGCTACCGAGTTTTTGGTACTAAAATTTACATTACTTACGGTGAGCATGAACTTTCCGAAAACATAGTTCATCTTGTGCTCGCTCGTGTGCCGGGTGCCCCGCCGGGCACTAAAGGAATCAGCCTATTCATAGTTCCTAAATTTTTAGTTAATG
>DMOB01000129.1:925-3448 GCA_003452475.1 Acidimicrobiaceae bacterium
AGTTCCTAAATTTTTAGTTAATGATGATGGCAGTCTGGGCGAACGAAATGATCTTCGAGTTTTGTCTAGCGAAGACAAAATTGGGATTCATGCCAGTCCGACGTGCGTTATGTCTTATGGAGATGAAGACGGTGCGGTTGGCTATTTAATTGGCGAAGAAAATACTGGTATGCGAGCGATGTTTACAATGATGAACAACGCGCGGCTTTCGGTTGGGTTAGAAGGTTTAGCTCTGAGTGATAGGTCGTATCAGTTAGCGAAAACATACGCGTTGGACAGGCATCAAGGGAAAGCATTGAACAGCGAAGTTGCTGCTGGTGAATCATCCCCAATAGTTGACCATGTCGATGTGCGGAGAATGCTGTTAACGATGCGATCCAACATCGAAGCAATGCGTTGTTTAATGTATGCGAACGCTGCCGCTATTGACTTCTCGAAGGTGGTTGTTGATGATGAAGAAAAAAATTCTTGGGATTCACTTGCAGCTCTTCTGACACCAGTTTCTAAAGGATGGGGCACAGATGTAGGCGTTGAGATGACCTCTTTAGGTATCCAAGTCCATGGTGGAATGGGGTATGTCGAAGAGACCGGTGCTGCACAGCATTGGCGAGATATACGTATCGCTCCGATTTATGAAGGAACGAACGGTATCCAAGCAGCTGATCTCGTATTCAGAAAATTGCCGATGAGTGGCGGTGCGGTAGTTAAAGAGTTTGTAGAAGAAATGACGGCGCTGGCTGATGAGCTAATTGCGGACCAAACGTTGCAACAGATTGGTCTTAACTTGCGAACAGGCATCGCCCAGTTTGTTGACGGAGCTCAATGGTTGGGCGAACGCATTAGCAGCTCTCCTAATGATGCGGCGGCTGGGTCGGCACCATTTTTACGTCTTACCGGAATCGTTTTTGGTGGATACTATCTTGCGAAAAGTGCGCAAGTAGCTCAAAAGAAAATCAATACAGGTACCGAAGATATAGCCTTCTATAAAGACAAAATTACAGTTGCAGAGTTCTACGCAGAACAGGTTTTGCCTACTGCAACCGGACTATTGCCTCTTGTTAAGAAGGACTCGGAACTATTTTACGCGATAGCCTCTGATCGGTTGTAATGAAAGCAGATCTGAAAGCCCTACGTGCTGAGTTACTGCGGTTAGAGCGCGTAGTAGTGGCTTTCAGTGGTGGAACCGATTCGGCTTTCTTGGCTTGGGTAGCTACGGACACACTTGGGCCTCGCAACGTTACCTGTATTACCGCAGTGTCGCCGAGTCTTGCTGAAAGTGAACTCATTGATTGTAACGAGTTAGCAAAGGAGTGGGGTCTCCAATGGCTGACTGTTGAAACAAACGAGATGGAAAGTGCTGCATACAGGGTTAACGATGGTGATAGATGTTATCACTGTAAATCTGCTCTCATGGATGTGACCGAACCGATAGCGAGAGCTGCCCAGGGAGTTGTGCTGCTTGGCGTAAATGTTGATGATTTAGGAGATCATCGTCCAGGGCAAAATGCGGCTGCAGAACGAGATGCACAGTTTCCGCTTGTTGTCGCTGGATATACGAAACAAGACGTGCGTGAACATAGTCGCGTCCTAGGCTTACGAACGTGGGATAAGCCCGCTGCTGCCTGCTTAGCTTCAAGGATCCCGTATGGGACGGCAGTTACAGTGTCTTTGCTGCGGCGAGTAGATAGGGCCGAGAGTGCACTCAAGCAGATGGGATTTTGTCAGCTGCGGGTTAGGGATTATGACTCGATAGCCAGATTAGAATTTGAAGTTGATGACCTACCGGTAGTGATTGAACAGCGAGAAAAAATTGTTAAATCGATGAAAAGACTGGGCTATGAATACGTCACAATAGATTTAGAAGGCTTTCGCTCGGGGAATCTTAATCAAGGCTTATTGTGACGACCTACTTGGAAGTAACGAATGAGTTAGTTCAAGCATTAGAGATCGCTTTGCCAGAGTGGGTCATAGATTGTGTAGAAAAAGTTGCAGTGGCTTGGGAAGGGCAGACAAGCCCGCAGATTTTAGCTGAAGCTGAAGAGGCAGCTAAAAAATGTTATGACGAGGTAATGCCTGATTTACGAGCTTTGTTATTGACTGATATTGATAGCCAGTCTGTTAGCCCTCTGAGCGTGATACGTAAAGCTGTGAGTTTCCCGACAAAAGTCCTTCGTAATAACAATGTGCCTGAAGTAATTCGTGATGAATTCGCGATTCGAAATTTTCCCGAAGATGTGTATGACCTGAGTCCGGCTTCATTCGGAGACTTGAATGAAGAACTTCAAGAACTTGGTATCGCCTGGGGTGCGGCTAAAGCTCATACTCATCTTGAACGTAGAAAACAAGGGAGCCTTTAATGAAGGGCGTAGTGGCGTATGTTCCAAATCTTATGGATCGAAGTCGGTTTGGCTCTTCGGTGGAATTTATAAATAGATTGAGTTTGCTTACTGAGGTAGAAGCAAATGTTTTAATAGTTGATTTATCTTCACCGGGTGTATTAGCGCATCTACCTGAAAGTCAATG
>DMOB01000306.1:0-3142 GCA_003452475.1 Acidimicrobiaceae bacterium
AAGATCGCGAACGTCGTTTGCAAATGAACATGAATACTTGCCACGTCTGGAAAGAAGACGGGCAACACATACAACTAATCAAGATGGGGAGACGCGCTCCCCTGCCGGATTGGGAGTCGAAGAGACTAGTGGAATTGGGCGTAGAAGTGCCAAAGCTCTGAACTATAAATGATTACCTATTGAATCTCCATTGTGTCTTTTGTGAAATATTCAACGTGTCTAACTCCGCACTACTAACATCGTAAATGAGTTTTCGAAAGGGACTATTTATGGCTGACTTTGTTCGACCCACAACTCTTGACTACCACTTCGATGTCATGTGCCCCTGGGCTTATCAGACCTCTTTGTGGATGCGAGATGTTCGTGATCAATTGGATTTAACAGTCAACTGGAAGTTCTTCAGTCTCGAAGAGGTGAACTTGCGTGATGGTCAAAAGCATCCATGGGAGCGTGAATGGAGCTACGGATGGTCGATGATGCGCATTGGTGCGATACTGCGACGTATTGATATGGATCTCCTGGACCAATGGTATGCGGCAAGTGGTCGCGCTCTTCATGTGGAAGGCAAACAGCCACATAATCCGGACGTCGCTAGAGATTTACTGATCGAAATTGGGGCTGATCCGGAAATTGTGGATATGTCCATCAAAGACGAGACCACTCATGATGAGATCCGCAATGAGCATAATCGAGTTGTTACTAGTGGCGGCTTTGGCGTTCCGACGCTATTTTTCCCTGACGGCCAATGTATCTTTGGACCTGTTCTGCTGGACCCTCCAACTGGAAAAGCGGCATTGAGTTTATGGAATGTAGTTATGGGTTGGCTCGAATTTCCACATCTCTACGAAATCCAGCGTCCTAAGACTGAGTCGGATGAGAAAGCAATCTACGAAACATTCCGGCCATACCTTGATGCACGTGACTGGGTTAGCATCAATCGAGGTAAAGAAGTCGGCTTTGAGCCAAATGAGACGTAGGACTCTGAATAGTATGTTCTGGTCCGAGGTTTTAGCTGAATTCTAATAGTTCAACAAATTAACAAGTTTATTATTCAGCGTTCTCTTCACTAACAAGGTCGGCGGCAGAAGCTAAAGCCGATGCTAATCCAACGCTTCTTTGGTAGAGGCCTTCAAAGTATTTCTTTGAAGCTTCTTCGATGCCTTCGAGAGGGGCGGGCCCTAAGGATCTTATAACGGCCCCCGGGTCAGCCGTAACATCAATATATTTTGGTGTTTCGGGTAGAGGCGCGTCGCCTTGCCAAAAGGTGTGCTGCTTTGATTCTTGTTCGCTCAGTCGATCGCTTGAACTAAGTTTTCGCGTTCGAGGCGCTGAAGGTCGTAATCGTTTAGCCATCTATGTGTGTCCCACGCTTAATAAGTTGTGATCGACACCAAGACTGGTATCGACGTCATCCGTTAGGAGAGCTACTTCGTCAAGGCCCAAGGCAGAACGAAGCTCCTCGGCATTTAAATCACTTATCGAACTTGATTTAGGTAGCACCATATCGGCTATTCTTCGTTTGCCCTGCACTACCTCTTCTACTCTCTCGTCGACAGTACCTGGGCAAATAAGCCGGTGGCAGATAACAGTTTTATCTTGACCAATGCGCCACACACGATCTCTGGCTTGGTCTTCAACAGCTGGGTTCCACCATCGGTCATACAACACTACATGACTAGCTGCCGTCAGGTTAAGCCCCGTCCCTCCTGCTTTGAGAGAAAGCACTAAAGCACCTCGTCCTTTACCCTTCTGAAAGGTATCAACAATTTTATCTCTGGCTGCTCTGCCGAGTCCGCCATGGTAACAGTCGACATTGATGCCAGTTCGCTCACTTAGGTATTTAGATAGGCGTTCGCCCCAAGTAGCAAAGTGAGTAAATATTAATACTCGCTCTTCCGCAGCGAACACGGTATCAATGATTTCATCGAGGCGAGTCAGCTTGCCGCTTCGTCCAACAAGGCTCTTGTCGGTTCCATCGGGCTGATAGTTTAAGGGATGATTGCATATCTGTTTAAGAGCGGTAATAGCTGCTAAGACTGCTCCCTTACGGGCTTGTTTCGTGTTTATGCTTTCCGCAGTTTCTAGAACGAGCTTATCGAGCACAGCCTGATACAGACCGATCTGTTCTGGAGTCATCGTACAATGAGCTAGTTCGTCGATACGGTCGGGCAACTCAGCGGCAATAGCAGGCTCCGACTTGGTTCTTCGGAAAACCAATACGCCGTTAAGTGCGTGTAGTGCCGATTCTGCGGCCACTTTGGTGTCGCTCAATTGGTTTAATTGAGCGATAAACTGTGGACGCCCTCCTACTAGTCCAGGATTGCAGAAGTCCATTATGGCCCAAAGGTCACCCAGCCCATTTTCAATGGGTGTACCGGTCAAAGCAATTCGAACCCTTGCATTAAGTAGACGAAGCTGGCGGGCGGTTTCGCTCGTGTGGTTTTTGATCACTTGTGCTTCATCAAGTATCACTCTATCCCAAGGCGTTTTCGACAATTGAGAAATATCGCGGACAGCGGTTCCGTAAGTGGTGATCACTAAGTCTGCTCGGCCGATTTCCTCGTCAAGCGAATCTCCCGAAGATCTAGTAGCGCCATGGTGTACCAGCACCTTGAGATGAGGAGTGAAACGTCGGGCTTCGGAAGCCCAGTTTCCGACTACGGCTGGTGGAGCGATTACCAAAGCCGTGCCTTCCGATTTTTTCATCCCAATTTGAGCCAACACAGTTGGGGTTTTACCGAGCCCCATGTCTAAGGCTAGGCAGCCGCCTAGTCCTGCGCCGTCTAAGAACTTTAGCCATGCCAATGCTTCAGCTTGATAGCTTCGAAGTTCGCCATTGAAGAACTTTGGTCGTCCTTCAATGACAGTTGGTATATCTGAAGCAGCTCTTAAAAGGCTTGCAGCCCAACTAGTGCCGGCGAGGCTGACGCCACCCGTTACATCTCCACCTTCTAGCCCTAGCGCATGTCGGAGCATCTCTGCTCCGGTCAGTGCAGTTGTAGCTGAACGTTCCGCTAGTGCTGCAGCGGCTTCTGCGAGATCGGCGTGGTTTAGCGCAACCCACTTACCACGAGATTGGACAAGAGGCCGCGCCTGCAAGGCCAACCTTTGTACATCCGCCGCGGTCAACTCGACATCACCA
>DMOB01000094.1:0-2872 GCA_003452475.1 Acidimicrobiaceae bacterium
GCTATCTGCTGCTTGAATGCCTGCGCTCTCCTAGGAAACTTCCCGGTTTCGCTCTAAAAAGGCATTCGAGCTGTATGCACTAGATCAACAACAACGTCGTCTCGATGACTTGGATTCCGGTAGGGATGGCACACGAATTGAGGCCTCGACGCCTTGCATCTCGTTCATGTTATGGTGCTTCGGCTGACTTATTGATCGAAAGTTTTCTAACGAACACTGGCCTCTACTTTAAGTGATTTACATCTATTTGAGCGAAGCACTAACGTCTTCAAAGAGATACAATTCAAACAAATGTTCAGTAAGATTACTTATTAGCCCAAGGCTAAGTATTAGAAGGGGTAAATATGGAACTCGGGGACGCTATTTACAGCGCAGTCACAACCAGGTACTTCAGCAACGAACCCGTCACAGACGAACAGCTACATACAGCATTTGACTACGCACGGTTCGCTCCCCAAGGCGGCAACCGTCAACCTGTCCGCTTTATCGTTGTGCGAGATCAAGACAAACGAAATCAATTAGCCGAGTTGTATCGAGGCCCGTGGAAGGCTTACTTAGCTGATGCTCAAACTGGAGATATCAACATTGGGTCAGATAAGGCGGCGAGACTCCTCAGGAATGCAGATCACTTCGCTGACCACCTTGAAGAAATCCCTGTAATGGTTGTCGCGTGCGCTCACCTCGAAGATACCCACCCAACTGACACGGAGCTGGGACGACTATCAGTTGTAGGCGGAGCATCAATATACCCAGCCGTTCAAAACTTCATTTTAGGATGCCGCGAAGCACAATTAGGAGCATCCCTTACTACCTTGCTTTGTCTATTTGAGCCTCAAGTCAAAGAACTGTTAGGCATGCCCGAGGAGGCAGCAACTGTGGCCCACATCGCAGTTGGGCATAGAACGAAAGAATTTCCGACAAAGCTTGATCGGATGGGTCTTGAGGAGATTGTTTTCTCCGAAACCTGGGGCACATCAACGTATAGCTGAATGGCTCGTGCCTGGCTCCAAACTCGGCGCTCAGATTTTTTCTAAATTTCATACAGCAGAAAACTTGCACAAAACAATGACATCGTTACGCCAAAGCCGCCCCGCTCATGGTGCAATGCTCTTCTGCTCACGCTTAATATTACGAAAAAATAAAACTGTTATGAACTCTGTTAGGTTCCAAACAGTTGATCATTTACGAAAGAGCGCATTGTGAAATTTATTCAAGTAATAGAGCAAACTGGAGACATTCAAGAGGTTGTCGCACATACAAAGAATTACCTCGAGACAGTCAATGACACAAAAGTGCGAAAAGTTCAGCTTTGCACAGATCGAGACGATCCAACAAAGATTCTAAACATAGTGACATTTGATTCTGCGGAATCGGCAGGCCAGAACGATGATCTAGAAGAGACACAAGAAAGCGCCGCTAAGGAGCAGGCGGAAACAGATATCACTTATAGAAATCTCGATCTGCACTACGAATACAATCGCTGATTATCGCATGCGAACAACGGGAAGTAACCTTCTCGGTGGGAGCGCCACGAACAAACTTTTACTGTCATAGTCACACCGGGCCTCCATTCAGCGAGGCCGGGTTAGTTTCAAAGCAAGAATGAACTGTGCTCTGAATTGAAGCTAGGTCAAGAGGGCTGTCTTCAACTAACGGCGGCTAATAGCTTCCGCTTTTTAAGCGTATGGCGACATTCAACAAATCCAATTTGAATCTAGTTACCAAAAGTAATACGAATTGAATCCCCACTTTGCCCAGAAACTAGAACTTCAAAAGAAACACGTTCATGACTTACCGAATCGCCTTGCTTAAGAGGATCTCCGCCATTTAGCACCTCCATTGGGCCATCTCCGTAGCTGCCTCCGAACCCATTGTTTGTTTCGACTAGATAGACAACGGCTCCATCGTTTTTGAGACGACTGTCATACCCGATTGCTCGGCGAACTTCTACCACTAATGCAGAACTTGAGCTCAACGGAACTATTGCGAGCTTTGAACCGCCCGGAGTTGCCAAGGGCGTGAGACGGACTGTTGTATCAGTTCTCACGCAGCTCACCTGGGTATCGTCAAGCCATCGAAGAATCCATCTGGAATAGCCCATGTAGCCTGGAGCCGTGCTCGATATTAGGTCCATAAGGCTATATGGACGGGTGAATCCATTCCGCCCTGGAATGCTTGCGCCGTAGAGGTCTGGCAGGCCCAACGAATGGCCGAATTCGTGCGGGTACCATAAATCCCCCCAGTACGTTAGGTCCGCTCCTGACGTTATCCCGTTGGTCATATTTTGGCCATCTGCGATCAGGGGAAAAGAGGGAAGACCCATCCAGGTCGGCCCATAACCAATTTCTTTAGCGTTGGGAGTAGCTACTACTAGTACGGCGTCAGCTCCAACGAAGCTAACCTCGAAATCAGCTAGCTCAATCGCTTCTTGCATGAAATCATGGTGACCTTCATAGGTTTTGATCGCATCACCATATTTTGACGCATTATCTTTGAGCCGTAACCATTTGTGATGAGGCGCAAATGAAAGTTTCAGTCTCTTATTAGATTGATCGTCTAAGAAATTTTCAGCGCCAGGAGAAATTATTGAGAAAATAGATTGTGTGGATGCCGTTGCTCGAACATCTTTAAACTCTGCAAACAAAACCACTACATTAATAGCCCCGGTCGAAGAAAGGCGATGCCCCGGCCTTTGGTGGCTCAGCGATAACGCTGGTTCCCAACCAGTCATGTCTGCATCGCTGCTAGACGATAGGTAGCAATCAGAAGCTGGAGAGAACTGGTCTAATAGCGTTGTTGTCGTCACAGGAACCGTCGTCACAGGAACCGTCGTCACAGGAACCGTCGTCACAGGAACCGTTGCCACAGGAAC
>DMOB01000027.1:0-10522 GCA_003452475.1 Acidimicrobiaceae bacterium
CAGGAAGCGAAAGTCAGGCCTTGGAAGGACTTTGAACGATAAGACCCGGTCGATCCATTGGTAGCACTCTTCCACGTGTGTTCGAGAAGAGTGCAAGGCTGTGGTGATTGTGTATTCTCCTACGCCGATGTTAAGTTCGAATTCGAATGAAAATTTCACCCTATCATTTTTTCTGTAGTTGCCGGTTGGAAACTGGGCTTCAGCTGTATTAGTCCCAAAAACATCGTATCCTAGCCTGTCACGGATCATTATTCCGACGGTCGGGCTTTTTATATCAGCATTGAAATGAACATCGATGATTAACTTCACTCGCTCCCCTACTGTCGCCGCTGAGACTTGAGAGCCCTTCTGGTCTGTAAGTGTTACCGACTCAACTTTTGCTCGGTGATCGCCAAACTGTGAGGCACCGCCTGCAACGGTGCGTTGGCTGCCATTCCCATCTAGCTTAGCAAGGATGGCGTTATATCTTTCTAGCATGTTTTTCGGCTTGCCGACTTCGAGCACCTTCCCCTTGTCCATCAGCCCTACCCTATCACAGAGCATTTTTACAGCTCCTGGGTCATGAGAAACGAACAAGATAGTCACACCTTTTGCCTTGAAGTATTCGATTCTGCTTAAGCACTTTTGTTGAAAATAGGCATCCCCTACTGAAAGTGCTTCATCAATAATTAAGACGTCGGGGTCTACTGCTGAAGCTAGGGCAAACGCTAAGCGAACATACATGCCGGAGCTATATGTTCTCACTGGCTTTTCAAAAAAACCATCAAGCTCAGAAAATTGTTTTATACTCTCGATGCGCTCATCGACTTCGTCTTGACTTAAGCCAAGTAATCGGCCATTTATCCTTACATTTTCTCTGCCACTAAGCTCTCCATGAAAGCCTGTGCCTAGCTCGAGCAGAGCGGCAACGCGCCCTTTAAGCTGGTATGAGCCGGAAGTAGGGTACATTGTCCCGGTCAAGATTTTTAGTAGGGTGCTTTTACCGGCACCATTCATGCCAACCAAGCCAAAGACTTCTCCTGGCCGGATCTCTAGGTTGATGTTAGTTAGGGCATTAAAACATTCATGGTATTGCTTCTTTGTCAGATACAGCCACTCTTTAAGGCGGTCAGTTCTTTTGGGGTAAACCTTGAATGATTTTGACAGATTTTCGATTTTAATCATTTTTATATCTCGTCAGGTATGTCTTTTTGGGCCATCATGACTACTTTAAGCCCTGTTAATAATCCTGCCCCTGCAAGTAAGCTACAAATCAGCCACGTAGCTTCAGAAATATTTTTGCCGTAGACAAAAATATCTTGATATCCGGTTATAAAGTAGTACATGGGGTTTAATTTAACCATTGTTTGCATTAGGTTCGGAATTCTATCGAAGATATATACTATGGGAGTTCCCCAGAAGAGTAGCTGCAGAATTATTGCAATAAACTGAGAAACATCCCTAAAAAAGACTTGCAGTACAGCTAAAGTCATGGATAGTCCAATCGTGAAGGCGATTTGCAGGGTATAGAGTGGTATGACCATGAGCATTCTGGGGTGCATTTCCACACCCATAAAAACCATCAGCCCAATAAAAAAAACCATTGATATTAAGAAGTTGAATGTTGCTGTGCCAGGCCCGATTAGGTGGATAATATTGGAAGGAAAAGAAACTTTTTTTATTAAGTGTGCATATTCTAAATAAGAATTTGTTCCTCTTGAGATGACTTCCATAAAAGCGTTCCAAGGCAAGAGCCCAGCGCATAGATAGATGGTATAAGATACGGTGCCACCGCCAGCTAGTCCACCTATTTTGGCTCCCATTACTTTAGAGAAAACGACTGTATATATGATGATGAGTGCTAGTGGGTGGATGAAATTCCAGTATTTGCCTATTAAGGACCCTTGGTATCTTAGTTTTATATCTCTGCGGATAAGACTGCCAAGTAGGCGGCGTTCCCGCCAGCTTTGTTTTACAGGGCTAGTTATTGAGTTATTAAAGATTGAAGTATGGTTCAAATAAATTCACCTCAAGTGCTAGAGATATAATATCTTCTATAATCATAATCTTGCATTTTTCGAAAAAAGGGAACGGTCTATTACTTTATCACTATAAATTTAGTGTCTTGCACAATCTGGCTTCTGATGGCACTAATCTTTATTCATCCTCTTCGATATTGGGACATGAGCAGATTAGGTTTCTATCCCCAAAAGCATTGTCAACTCGATTAACGTAAGGCCAAAACTTGTTTTCTCGCGTGTACTTTAAGGGAAAAGCTGCCAGTTCTCTTGAGTAAGGCCTTTCCCAGCTGTCTTGACAGATTTCAAAAGCGGTGTGTGGGGCTTTTTTTAAAGGATTATCTTCTTTAGGCCATTCCCCTGACTCTATTTTCTTTATCTCGCCTGCGATAGCTATCATCGCATCACAGAAGCGGTCGATCTCTGATTTGGGTTCGCTTTCTGTTGGTTCTATCATCATTGAGTTTGGAACGGGCCAGGAAACCGTCGGTGCATGAAAGCCATAGTCAATAAGCCTTTTAGCAATGTCGTTTTCATCTACCCCTGAAGACTTTTTTGTCGGTTTCAAGTCGATAATGCACTCGTGAGCTACGAGACCATTTGCCCCTTTGTAAACTATAGGGAAGTGGGGGTTTAACCTTTTAGCGATGTAGTTAGCATTTAGGATTGCAACTCTAGTGGCTTTAGCCAGGCCTTGGTCCCCCATCATTCTTATGTACATCCAAGAGATGGGCAGTATGCTTGGGCTGCCCCATGGTGCTGCAGATACTGGGCCTACAGAGTGTTCGCCGCCGACTTTTATTAAGGGGTGAGAAGGTAGAAAGGTGGAGAGGTGCTGCCTTACTGCTATGGGGCCAACTCCAGGTCCCCCGCCTCCGTGCGGTATACAGAAAGTTTTATGAAGATTAATATGACATACGTCGGGGCCGAACTCACCTGCTTTGCATAAAGAAATTTGGGCCTGGAGGTTTGCTCCATCCATGTAAATTTGGCCACCGTATCCGTGAACTATTTCACAAATTTCGCTTATGCCTTCTTCGAAAACGCCATGAGTGCTTGGGTAGGTGATCATTAAAGTACTCAGGGATTTAGCGTGCTTTTCGGCCTTCCTCTCGAAGTCTTCCCTATCAATATTACCCTCAGAATCGCATTTGATAACTACAATCTTTAGTCCTGCCATGACTGCAGACGCTGGGTTTGTACCGTGAGCTGAGCTTGGTATAAGGCAAATATTTCTATGTCCTTGACCAGTGTGTTCCTGGTATTTTCTGATAACGATTAATCCTGCATACTCTCCTTGAGCACCCGAGTTAGGCTGCAGAGAAACGCTATGAAATCCAGTGATACTTGCTAACCACTTTTCTAGCTGGTTCAGAAATACTTTGTAGCCGGCCGTGTCTTGTTCCGGTGCAAAAGGGTGTAAGTCGCTTATCTTTTCCCAAGAGACGGGTTCCAGTTCAGAAGCTGCGTTTAGCTTCATGGTGCAAGACCCAAGAGGAATCATAGAGTGTGTCAGAGAGAGGTCTCTTTTTTCCAGTTTTTTGATATACCGCATCAAATCGGATTCGTTATGGTAGGAATTAAACACTCGATGTTCAAGAAATGGAGATGACCGAAGCCACTCACTCGGAATAATTCTAGCAACAGCTGTCTTTTCGTCGAGGTCGGCGTCAAATATACGGGCTATGTTCTTGGCTTCTGCGATGTTTGATTTTTCATCAAAGGCAATTGCTATAGTGACATCGTTTAATTTCCTAAAGTTATAGCCATTTTCACGGGCTTTTTTCAAAATATCATTTGTGTGACTACCTGTTGTAATTTTCAGGGTGTCAAAGAAAGCAGAAGAAGCTACTTCGAGCCCTGCGGTTTTCAAAGCTGTGTAGACGATTCTTGCAATGGAGTGGGTCCTTTGTGCAATTTTAGTCAAGCCTTTTGGGCCGTGATATACTGCGTACATGCCGGACATAATAGCCAATAAAACCTGGGCAGTACAGATGTTACTGGTGGCTTTGTCCCTGCGTATGTGCTGCTCCCTAGTGGCCAGAGACAGTCGGTATGCAGGTTTACCATTTGAGTCTTTTGATAAGCCGACGATTCTCCCTGGCAGCTTTCTTTCCATTACTTTTGTAGCAGCTATGAAGCCTGCATGCGGGCCTCCAAACCCCAGCGGGACTCCAAACCTCTGGGAGTTGCCAACAACAATATCGGCGTTGAGATCTCCCGGGCTTTTTAGTAAGCAGAGCGCAAGTAGGTCTGTGGCTACGCAAGTAATTGTGGAGTGTTGTTTAGCTTCTTGAATTAACGGACCGATGTCCTCAATGCTTCCATCTGTCGCAGGGTACTGCATGATGACGCCAAATGGCTTTTCTCTAAGGTCACTGGCTGCAATTTTCTTAATGATTAAATTAAAGTCTAGATAGTATGCTCTGGTTTTAAGAACAGCTATAGATTGTGGATTGAGTGAATCTGAAACTAAAAATGTGTTGCTATGGTGTTTCTTCTTTTGAGAGTAAGCCATTGTCATTGCTTCTGCAGCAGCTGTCGCCTCGTCTAGCAGTGAAGCATTCGCAACTTGCATGCCGGTTAGCTCAATAACCATTGTTTGGAAATTAATAAGTGCTTCTAGGCGACCTTGTGCGATTTCTGATTGATAAGGAGTATATTGTGTATACCAGCTTGGATTTTCTAGGATGTTTCTTTTGATTGGGCTGGGGACGTTGGTTCCAAAATAGCCATTACCGATCAGGGAGCGGTAAACCTTATTTTCATCGACGATTTTTCGCAACTCGGCGGAGGCTTCTGTTTCTGAAAGCGGCTCGGGTAAATCCAGACTCGAGAGGTTCTGAATCGAGTCCGGAATGGCGGCTTTTACAAGCTCTTCAAGGTCCTGATAACCAAGTGCATCGAGTATTTCTTGGTTATCAGATCTGCTGTTTCCGATGTGACGGTCTTCGAATCGGTTTTGTAGTTTAGCTTCAGTCCAAGACTCAGGCATCAGAATATCCCCGGAAGTTTGAAAAGCAGTAATGTAGCTAATCTCCCGAGTCTTGGCAATCCTCCCCCTACTCTATTTCTGAGATGAAGCTCGTGTATTCGGCAGATGTAAGCAGCCCGGTAGCTTCCGAGTCGGCTTGAATTTTGATTAGCCACCCTTTTTGGTAGGGGTCTTTGGCAAGGCCTTCGAGATTCTCTGTAAGATCCTGATTTATTTTTACTACTTTGCCTGAAACAGGCATGTACAGGTCTGAAACTGTTTTGGTTGATTCTATGGTGCCAAAAGAGTCGCCTTCATCAAAAGTTACATTGTTTTCGGGTAGCTCGAGGAAAACAACATCGCCAAGTTGCTCTAATGCATAGTCAGTAATTCCGACGACTAATGTATTATCGGACTCTCGGCGAATCCACTCATGTTCTTCGGTGTATAACAGGTCGGTGGGCAGTGCCATGTCTCCTCCAGTTCGCGGCAGATCTATCTCTGCCGTGAGGTGGGTGCGCTAATCAGCCTTTACATAAAATGGGTATTTCACAACTTTCGCTTGTCTCATTCGGCCACGAATGTCCACTGACAACTCTGTGCCAATCTTTGCAAACGCTCGATCTACCAGCGCAATCGCGATCGGTCTCTTTAGGTTTGGTGACTGCGTGCCGCTGGTGATGAAGCCCACCTGCTCACCGTCGATGACGATGGGATAATCGGCTCGGGGGATGCCTCGATCGAGCATCTCCAGTCCCGCCAAGCGACGTTTGGACTTGTTGGCTTTGATTTGTGCCAACGCTTCACTGCCTACAAAGGGAGCGATGTCGAGCTTGATCGCCCATGAGACTCGAGCTTCGTAGCCGTTGATGTCGTCGCGCAGCTCGTGGCCATACAGTGCGTAGCCCATCTCTAGGCGCAGCGTGTCACGGGCTCCGAGGCCAACGGGGCTCAACCGCTCATCGGCCGCCAGCAGGGCATCCCAAAGTTGGGCGACCAGGCTCGGGGCGCAGTAGATTTCAAACCCGGCTTCGCCTGTGTAGCCAGTGGTCGCGACCAAGATCTGCTGACCGGCGAAGCCGTGTGGATGGATGTAGTTTCGAGGCAGGCCAATAGCCGGCCCTGGAGCTACGCTTTGGAGGATTTGCGAAGCGAGAGGCCCCTGTAGCGCCAACTGAGCGTAGTCATCAGATCGATCTTGAATCCTCTGTGGTTGATGAGCGTGAGCACGAAGGTGCGCAAAATCTTTTTCGATATTCGCCGCATTGACCACCAACATAAATTCGTCATCACCGAGTCGATAGACGTAGAGATCGTCAACGGTTCCACCATCGGGGTGGCACAACAGAGCGTAGCAAGCGTCGCCGATCGCCAGTTTTGAGACGTCGTTGCTCACCAGCCGTTGAACTTCGGCCATCGCGTCGTCGCCTGTGACGAAGATTTCGCCCATGTGGCTAACGTCAAAAAGACCACAGAATTCGCGGGTTGCGAGGTGCTCGCTGACCAGGCCGCGGCCTTTGTATTGGACAGGCATGTCCCACCCAGCGAAGGGCTCCATCTGTCCCCCCAGCCTTACGTGGCGCTCATGCAGTGGTGTGCGTCTTCCTTGGCTCATGCAGCACGTCTAGGATTGCGAGTCCTGAAAGTCAAGCGACATCAACTCATCGGGACAAGCCTCGGCGCTTTCGACACGCGTCGACGGTGTTTGCCAAGAGCTGAGCAATGGTCATGGGACCGACCCCTCCGGGCACAGGTGATAGGGCGCCGGCGCGGGCCGAGACCTCTGGCCAATGTACATCCCCACACAGCGAGCCGTCATCGCGCCTGTGAATGCCCACATCGATCACGATCGCTCCGGGCTTGATCCAATCGCTGCGGACCAATTCCGGTCGGCCAGCAGCGGCGATTACGACGTCTGCCCGGCGCGTGTGAGCGGCTGTGTCAGG
This sequence comes from Acidimicrobiaceae bacterium, assembly GCA_003452475.1. Taxonomy (GTDB): domain Bacteria; phylum Actinomycetota; class Acidimicrobiia; order Acidimicrobiales; family Poriferisodalaceae; genus UBA9040. The sequence goes on from DMOB01000027.1 coordinate 6,918, forward strand.
CGTCCGACTGTGGCAGATGGTTACGGTGCAATTGGCTTGGAGCAGCAAGATCGCCATGGGTCGGCCCACAGTAACGCTTCTGCCGATGACGACGGCATGTTTGCCGCTCAGCGATTCGCCTAACTCCTCGACGGTCTCTTTGAGCATGTGCATTATGCCTTGAGGGGTGCATGCGACGAGGTTGTTGGCGCCGCCTAGCAGAGCGCCGAGGTTGGACTCGCTGAAGCCGTCGACATCCTTGTCGGCGCGGACCGCTTGGGTGACCGCCGCTGCGTCAAGCTGAGCGGGCAAGGGCAATTGCACCAAAATGCCATCGACCTCTGGATCCGAGTTAAGTGTATCGATCACCTCCATCAACTCGGCTTGCTCTGTGGATGCGTCAAGTCGGTGACAGAGCGAACGAATCCCAACGCGCTCACAGGCCTTAATTTTATGAGCAACATAAATGCTCGACGCTGGATCTTGGCCAACGAGCACTACGGCCAAGCATGGGACACATCGATGCTCGTCCCGCAGGGTCTGGACCTGATTCGAGAGGCTCTTTTTCAGCCGCTTGGCGATCGCGCGGCCATCGATTTTCAGGGCAGGTTGACTCATCTGCAGCATCTCCAGTGTGGTCAGGTGGCGAAGCCGGACCATGACCGCGTCAGCTTTCTGATGTCAACCGCTAGCCCTCATCTCGTTTGGTTGTAGGTGTATCGGCAGGGCATCGTCGCTTTTCGAGCGTTGCCAGGCCCCTCGATTTGATGTGAGCAGACGGCTTGGAGCTTGTAGGACACGGGATGCATCCACATCGATACGACCTTGCGGGTCAGATAGCTCATCTTGGCGAGCTCATTGGTACGTTTGACTTGGCGCACTGCACTTAGTGTCATCGACGCGCTTTTTCCGCCTCGCTTTGCCTGTACGAAAATGTTCCAAGGCACCCGATAGTTATTTTTTCGGTCAACTCTGAGCTTCGACATGGTGTGCTTGTCGACCCGTCCTGCGAAACGTCGTGAGCCATCGCGGATGACGACGAACCCCAATGGCCGCTTATTTCGCTCTTTGGGACCCACCAGATAATCGACGATGCGCATCTTGTGCCCCGCGAGTTGATGGACTTGAACCATCTTGTCATAGCTACGGTGCGCTTTGAGCGTGCTGCTCTCATAGATGCCAAAGGTCTCAAAGTTGTCGTTGACCTGGGCACCTTTGTTGTTAACGAGCGCAACCTTCAGACGGCCCCACGGACAAATTAGATGGCGGCTGATAAAGCCTGTCGAGTCACGGTCTTTAGCCGTTACGCTCGGGCCTTTTGCGTCGAGGATGACCGAACCCTTGGCGCCCTTGAGAGCGAAATTGAAGGTGAAGGTGTCGTGCGTCGCTTCGAGGCGATTGGCTCCGGCGCGAAAGCCAAAACGATCGGAGAAGATCTTGTATCGCCCTTTCGCGAAGGATTTTTTCGCGTAGATCGACTTTCCTCGACTTTTGATTACGACCGTTAAGGTCAGCTTGCCGCGCTGAAACCCGGCGTTGGCGATGCTGACGCGTACAAAGGCGCTGCCTCCAGCGGAGGTCGATCCTCTGAGGGTTAAGTTCTCAACGGCTTGGTCATGTTTGACGAAGTTTTTGTGATGAAAGCGCATGGCGCGTTGAGGCAGGGTCGCGTACGAGGAGGGAGCCGCGATGGTGGCCAGTAGCAACGTGATGGCGGCTGTCATCCTCAACATCATACTCCCCTATGGCTGTGTGAACGCGTCGCTTTGCTCTGCCTGAAAAGATAACGAAGAAGCCGAGTCTTTGATTCACGCCTGTCGCTCTAACACTGGGTTGGTGGCGGCCCTCGCTTACGTTGCGTTAGAGTGCGTCAGCGAGCCCAATACATCAATCAAGCTCTGGGCATGGACGCCTCGCAGGCGTGCGAAACGTTTCGTTATGGTTGTGTTTATTTAGAAAATTACATCCCGCTTGACTCGGCACGCTTTGACGTCGAACACGTTGTGTTTTAGAGATGCGCCCCCTTTGTAAAATGACTGAGCGCGTACCGATCAGGTTGTTGTTGGCTGATGTAGACAACAGTTGATAAACAATAGATTTTGCCTGTTCGGGGGGACACGCGCTAATCTCTGTATGGCTCTCGATCGCATCGAAGGTGTCTATGTTTCGACCTCGTCAACACTGCTCTGAACGTCACTGGCAGACCCGCCTCCAGCGCTTTGCGCTGCTCTGTCTGGTCAGCTTAAGTGCTTGCACTGGCGTCGAAGACAAAGAGCAAGACACCCAGGTTCAACTCGATCCCCTCGCTGTTATCGGTGGGGCCAATGATGACGGCAAGGATTGGGTCGATTGGAGCGCGGGAGACGGCACCCCGCCGATGCTACGCGGACCTCAAGGCGGCCAACACGTCTGGGTGTCCATTCGGATGCAGGGACTCAATCCAGTGAAGCTGAAGATGACCGTCGAGATGCGACTGAAGGGGACGGCCAAGATCGTTCAGCCGGGAGCTGTGCCCGTGATGCGTTCGATCCCTCCGGCTAAAGACGAGCCCAACACCTATCAGTTCTCGGGAATCACTGCTTTCGTCAAGTGCCCTTGCCAGGTCGCGGACAAGTCCATCGAGATATCGTTGAAACTCGATGATATCTACGGGCGAACGGCCTCAACCAGCGCGGTGATTCGACCGACGTGGGCTGAGAACTGCTCCGGGCAGCAGCCTCCCTCTTGCGCCGATCAATGAGAGCCTAACGCGGTAGATAATAGCGGTCGCGGTACTGGCGGATCATACGCGCGGCTGAAAAGTCAGGAACCGTCGCGATCGCTCGGGTTCTCACGGTGCGAAAGACGCTCTGGTCAGCCTCCCAAGTCGGTAAAATCTCTTGTTGTAGCACTCGGTACAGCGCGTCTGCGTCGCGCAGGTCATCGCGCTCTTCGGAGCCGTCGCCCAGTGCCCAGCCGTTGTCGCCATGCTCGCAGCACTCTGCCCACCAGCCATCCAGCACGCTGAAGTTTGGCACACCGTTGAGTGCCGCTTTCATCCCACTCGTTCCACAAGCTTCGAGGGGTCGAATGGGATTGTTGAGCCAAATGTCTACGCCCGAGGTTAGCAAGCGTCCGAGCCACATGTTGTAGTTGGCCAAAAAGCAGATGCTTAGTCGGCCTCGCAACTCTTTGGACCGTTGGACCAACTCGCGAACCAGCTGTTGACCACGGCTGTCCGCTGGATGCGCCTTGCCGGCGAAGATGACCTGAATGCGTCCCGATCCAAAGGAAAGGAGTCGCTCGATGTCTGTGAATAGCAGAGTCGCGCGTTTGTACGGTGCTGCGCGGCGTGCGAAGCCCAAGGTCAGCACGTCGGTTCGAAGGCCGAGCTGAGTTTGGGCGTTAGCGTACTCAATCAGCTCCGTCTTGGCCGAGAGTTTGGCTTGGTCGAAGGCGCTCAGAAAAGCCTCGTCGTCTCGGCTCTGAAGGGCTTGAAGCGCCTGCGCGTCGTCGCGCCAGCCAGGAGTGTATTGGTCGTATAGCGCGCCCATTTGTGGATGGACCCATGTATCGAAGTGGACACCGTTGGTCAGCCCCTGCACGTCGCGGTCTGGGAAAATGTCGCTCGCCACACGGGCATTGAG
>DMOB01000058.1:0-3609 GCA_003452475.1 Acidimicrobiaceae bacterium
CCACAACGGAAGTCGGAAAGCAACTTCTCCACTTATATGATCGCTCGCCTAGATGAGGCCTGGTAAGCTCGCTTATGCTAAAGCCCTAGTTCTCGGTTAAGCACCGGTCCACCACATCTGCCAGTCGGTCCGAAAGGCCGCCGTTCAAAACCCCGAGGTTCTCTTCATACGCAAACTCATCCTGAGTCATGTCTTCTTCTATGCAGATGAGCACTTTCGCGCACGTAGAAGCATCGCCATCTACCTCACACGCATCCAGAAAGTTATTGCGAATCTCTTCGTCATAACGGCGCGCTTCACCGCTCGCTTCACCGCCACAGCTAACCGATGTTGTTAATAAAAGTAGAAGCACTACAAGAATTCTCATCCTGAGGATTATACAGCAGGTGGCAGGTCTCGCAGCATTGAGTGACGGACTTGCCGTCGTCCTCGGTTGACTTTCACAGATAGATGACTGCGGTGTTGGTTTCCGTACTCTTAGACATAGACGGTGCTCCCTGATTTGTTTCAGGTCGCTCGCGATTTTTGTCTGTCTATCGCGTGGAGTTTGACATGCGCCGGCCTGAGGGTTTATCACTTTTCATCGCGTGAGTTCTAGAAGTATTGGCAACTTTGCATTAGAGCAAGTCTCTTACGATTTCGTAATAGTGTCGCATAGCTTTTATGTGGGCTTCAGCGCTACGTTCTGTAATTCGTTTGTGTGGCGGCCGGTTGTACCAGTTATTCAAGCAGATATGACTAACACCGGCATCTTTCCAGAATTGAAAATCGGCTCGTAGCTTCTCGTCGTCTCCATCGCCCAATGAGGTCCAAACTTCCAAACCGACATCAGTTGGTTGTCTACCAGCGTCTCGTATATACGCACGCATCGTCTCGAACGCCTGCAGCGCAGTTTCGTCAGGTGAATAGGCCAGCGGCATCCAACCGTCGGCAAGTTTGGCTATGCGACGGAGCATACGATCATCATGGCCGCCAAACCATAGTGGAATTGATTGCCTAGTGGGCAACGGATTAATGCCGGCGTCATCGATTTGGTGATAATCACCATGGAATGTGACATGTGGTTCTGCCCACAGTTGGCGCATGACCTCGACTTGTTCCTCAAGCCGTTTGCCGCGATTCGTGAATTCTTCGTTCAGGGCTTCATATTCGACTGCATTCCAGCCGCTTCCAATACCGAAGCGAAATCTTCCCTCGCATAGTACGTCGAGCGAAGCTGCTTGCTTAGCCACAAGCGCCGTCTGCCGCTGAGGCAAAATCATTACTTGTGTTGAAAACTCGATCTTGGAGGTGGAAGCCGCTAGAAAGCCAAAAAGAACAAATGGATCGTGGAAAAAGTCACTCGATGTGTTTCTATCTCCCCATTCCGGGCGATTTTCAATGTTCGCACCTATGACATGGTCAGGTAGTGCCAGGCCCTGGTACCCCAGATCTTCCGCTGCTTGGGCGAAATCTTTTACGAACGCCGGGGAGCCCCCGGTGTCTATCAACGGCAAGTTCACGGCGAGGCTTATAGTCACGCTATAAGTCTATAAAAGAAAAAAGACCAGCCCAATTTCAGCTCGAAAGACCTCGGCTATTTCATAAGTATGACGATAACGATCGCCCCAAGAGCGGCAGTGGCTTTCGACTGCGAGCTGATGTGTACTTTCTGGAGGGACGATCCTGTAGCTGCCAGACCAAGAAATGTGATGACCGCTTCGTTGTCCCGTCCTCTTCGCCCGGAGGGCACCGAATGGTTTAGCAGAGTCAGTTGCTGAGCATCCTGACGTTTATCGTTCTTGGCCTTTGTTCCCTTTCAAGCTCACTTACTGGCCTTTACTAAGTTCTATCTGTCGCAGGTATCCTCTCAGCCGTGCAAAGATTTTTTGTGGGTGTCGTGTCTCTGTTGACCGTGACCATCTTCGGTATTGCTGGATGTGGTTCTAATGAAGAGGTCATAGTTGAAACGCAAATAAACAAATCTGTAGAGGACAATAGCGACCGAAGGCTTGAGCCTGATGCCGAAACTGACGATGATGACGGTTTGATTCGCCACGATGATCGCCAATCTGATGGTGACGGTTCAATTCGTCCTGACGATAATGAGCCTGATTCTTATAGCTCTGGCTTGGTGGTTATCTCCCAACCGCTGAAGGTGGAGGTTTTTGTGGCGGAAGATGTGCCAGAAACAGTTTCACAAGGAATTCTGGAATCGCTGAACCTTGCAACCGATATGTGGGGCCTCTACTGGCCGGTGGAATATTGGGTTATGGGGTTAGACCCCAAAGCAGGAGAAGCATTGGTTGATGAATTCTGTTCTCGTCGTGATACACGCGGCGAGTGGGAATACGGGGACTGCATGGAGCGGGAGGCGGGTTCGGAACAGCATGCGATGATTGAGTACCAACAGCTTGGGGCGCAAGCTGTAGCAGAAAATATGGCTTTCGGAACAGCGGGGCATAACGGAGGATTTGACTGGGGAATCCATCGCTTTGCCTCAACACTGCCGTGGGGTCTCGCTGGACGATTTGGAATTCCTGGCGCAGAGGATGTTAAGACGGTTCTTCATGAATATTGGCATGCGGTCCAACACTCGTTTATAAGCACTTTGGATTACGATGAGCGAGATAGCGCGATGGGGCCGGTCTGGTTTGTTGAGGGATCCGCGGAGTTCATGGCTCAATACGGCGCTGCCCAACTTGCTGACCAGGGCAGAATGCCCAAAGTCCCAAAAGGTGATTTCCCGTTCTCTTATGAGACCCAGATGACCAACAAATTGCACAATATTGAGAACGAGTTTTCTAATGGCTGCGCGGGGCGAAACCTAAGCTCGATTGCTAAATATTCAGATCCGTGTAGCGGTTTGGGTTATGAGCTGGGGGCATGGGCCATCGCTCATCTGCTTTCTGACACAGGCGTTGATGTGTTGCTGGAGGATTTCCATCCAATGGTCGAAAGAGTCGGTTGGGAAGAAACCTTCGAGATTATCTTTGGTCGAACAGTTGCGGATCTTGATGAAGAGATAAAACGATTTTGGGAGTTACCCAAGAGCGAAAAAATAGCTCTGCTCCCGCAACCCTGATTTCCGAAGCGCCTGTGCTAGCGATGTCGTGCCCGCAACATTTCTCTGAGCCGGCAACTGTAATGCCTCGGTCTCTTGTAGTAGGTGGAATCGGCAGCGCTGGCAGTAATTAGACGAACCGAACTTCAGGCTTAACAGCCGATTGAGTCGATAAAAGGCAAAAAAATAACGTTACTTTCCCTAAGTAAAGCAGAGCGGAACTAACAAACCGCCCCACAGTCGCAGCAGGGGCAGCCACCATTAGATAATTTTTTCGGAATGTAACCCAACGGTCTAGTTCCTTTAGGAGTAACTCGACTCTTACGGTTGGGTTTCTTGCGCATATGTCAGAGCATAGACCCTCAGTCGCTGCTTCAATCAGGTGCCTATGCATTTAGCTGAGAGTTAGTGACCTCGCACTGTTAAGAAATCGCCGCACTATATCGCGGACACTAGTGAAAGTCGTGTAGTCCGTCGTCAGCTTTTTGGGCTACTCGACTCCGTCGCAAATGACCAGTGGGCCTTCGGAGTTTTCGAGCCGTGTCGGCAAAATAGCTTGGTAACTG
>DMOB01000036.1:0-5202 GCA_003452475.1 Acidimicrobiaceae bacterium
GAACGGAGAAAAAACTGCTCGGCTATATGGGACAGCTACCCATATAGATAGCTTTCCAAATGGAAAAGTCGAGGTAATGGTGGCGCTCTACAATAATCTGCATAAACCTTATGCGGTTAATGGCGAGACCCTTTCTGCCACTGCTTTAGTCGTGAACACTGGGTAGTAGCTGAAGCTACTTTCGATTTATCTGTGTCGGAAGATGGCTGAAATAGCTATTTCCATATCATTGATATAGGTAAATTTTTGGAATTCTTTCCGGGTGTCGGAGAAGTTGTTATTCCATCGTTTACTCAAGTCCTATATGCCCTTAACTGTGACGTCGTGCTGTTGCCTTAAAACCAGTTTTACCGAGATGCAAGAGGGTGAGGTAGCTAGGTTGAGTTTTCGGCAGGTTCGTGAGTTAGATGTGAAGCAGTCAGTATTGTTTCATTTCCTCGGCCACAAAATTATCCGGTTTTTGTAATGGTCTCGATTCATCACAAACATGCAGCTAATGTGCGTGAGCGATGACTGACTTAGCCATTGAAGCATGCGGTTTAATCCGCGATTTTGGGTTGAAGCGTGCAGTTGATGGAGTCGATCTAGCTGTCTCGCGAGGAGAGATTTACGGGTTCTTGGGTCCAAACGGTGCTGGAAAGTCAACGACAGTGCGCTTGTTGTGTACGTTGCTTACTCCAACTGGCGGTTCTGCGCGAGTGGCAGGGCATGACGTGGCTTCGCAGGCAAACGAGGTGCGCATTCGGATCGGTTTGGCGCTTCAGGAAGCAGCTTTAGACGAGAAGCAGAGTGGTCGTGAAATACTTGAGTTGCAAGCGCGTCTATATGGCCTTGAAGCATCCACCCGACATGAGCGTGTTGATCGCGCAATTGAATTGGCCGATATTGGAGATGCCATCGATGATTGGGTTCGAACTTATAGCGGCGGAATGAAAAGACGTTTAGACGTCGCAGCAAGTCTAATTCACGATCCAGAGGTGCTGTTTCTTGATGAACCGACGACTGGCTTAGACCCAGTAAGTCGAGTCCGAGTTTGGGAGGAAGTGCGGCGGCTGAATGAGTTACATGGTGTGACGGTGTTCCTGACGACGCAATACTTGGAAGAGGCCGATGCGCTGGCGCATCGGGTTGGCATCATTGATCAGGGAAGAATTATTGAAGAAGGAACTCCAGCTGATCTCAAACGAGCCATAGGCGCTGACGTGATTGTGGTGGAACTCGAAGACGAACTGGAACTTGCTGCCCACACAGTCAGAGCACTATCAAGAGTTGATGATGTAACGATTGGTAGCCGTGGGCTAACAATCTCTACTTCAAATGGGGCGGCTCTAGTGGCCGAGATAGCGATTGCCCTGAATGAAATCGGCGTACCTTCTGTATCTCTCACTGTGCGTACCCCGTCACTTGACGATGTGTTCCTTCGCGCTACGGGCCATAGACTATTGAATGCGAGTTCGTAATGATTGTGACCGAGAAGCCGCTCGTTCAGAGAGTCGGGTTTTTCTCTGATACTTGGACCATCGCTAGACGCGCAATTCGAAGTTTGTTGAGAGAACCTGAATTCATCGGTCCAGCTTTAGCTATTCCGATTTTCTTTTTTGTCGTCAATATCGGTGCCTTGGAAGCATTTGTCGAACGGCAGGCCGGAATCGACTATCGAGCTTTTCAATTACCTGTTGGGATTGTGTTTGCCGTTACGGGAATCTCGCGCGCCAACATGCTCGTTACCGATATTCAAACTGGATATCTTGATCGCATGTTAGTCACTCCGATCCGACGGGTGTCCCTGCTTTTGGGACTGATGATTGCGGACGTTGTGTTGGCCTTGGCTTTGGCGACAGTCGTATTATTGTTGGGATTTGCTGTTGGTGTGAACTTTGGTACCGGTGTGGCGGGACTCGCTATATTCGTTATTCTCGCGATGGCATGGAGCCTTGCGTTCACAGGGTTTCCTTACACGGTTGCCCTGAGGACAGGTAATCCGGCAGCTGTTAACTCTGCGTTTTTGATTTTCTTCCCGTTCGCGTTTCTCACTCCCAGCATGCTGCCCCGAGAGTTGATGAGCGGGTGGCTTAAAAATGTGGCCGCTTGGAATCCTGTTACTTATCTCTTGGAAGGTATGCGGTCGGTGCTGTCAGAGGGGTGGGATATTGGTGCACTCATGAAAGCCTCTGCGGCGATCTTGGGTCTGGCGATCATAACTTTCACTATGGCTTTTCGTTCTCTTGCCCGAAGAGTAGCAACGGGTTAACGAGCTACCGTTGGATATCGACTCATCTAGCGGATGCGCCTTACGATACGAATTGTAGAGGTAATTCTTATCGTCAGATGTTTTGGACAATACGCATAGACACCTCTCTCGAAGAAGTTCCACGCGTTGCTGCATAGCGCTTGTGATCGGCTTGGCTGCAACTCACTATGGTTGCCTGCTACTGCACGCAACCATAGTGAGCTGATGACACGTGTCGTGAGTATCGTCGCAATACTGAACCCTGCGGAATCGTACTCGGCAATTGCTTTGGCTCGATTGTCATCATTCGTTTCTGCATCTCGCTGTCGTCGATCGCGACATCAAGAGTCCGGTTAACGGGATCGATAATGATTGTGTCACCATCTTTCACTGCTGCTAGCGGACCGCCGTCAGCCGCCTCTGGGCAAATATGTCCGATGAGGATCCCGTGGGAGACGCCACTGAAACGACCATCAGTGATGAGAGCGACTTCCTTGCCTAAACCGCGTCCTTGCAGCTCGATTGTGAGCATCACCATTTCTGGCATACCCGGGCCACCCTTGGGGCCGACGTTACGCACCACAACCACGTCGCCGGGCTTAATAACTCCGGATTGAATCGCCGTCATTGCATCGGGCTCGTTTTCGAAAACTTTGGCGACCCCTCGAAACTCGCCTGCCTCGAGCGTCTTGCCACCAAGTTTTAATACACAACTCTCCGGCGCTAAGTTCCCGTGCAGGACCGTGATGTGGTTGTTCGGTTGAGCTGCTGGGCTCTGCACCGATTGCAACAGGTCTTGGTCCTGTAAATCAGCGAGCGAAGCTACGTCAGATAGGTTCTCAGCGACAGTTTTTCCAGTGACAGTCATAGCATCACCATGTAGGAAGCCGTTATTTAGGAGCTCTTTCATTACGACCGGCACTCCTCCGAGTTCGTGCAGGGTAACCATCGAGTATTGACCGTGCGGCTGAAGATTTGCAATGAGCGGCACCCGCTCGCCGATCTCCTGGATGCGATCGATGGTGAGAGCTACTTCTGCATCGCGAGCGATCGCTAGCAAATGCAGGTACATGTTGGTTGAGCCCCCCATAGCGTAGGCCGTGATGATGGCGTTCTCAAAGCCTTTCACATTCATAATATCTCGAGGTCGAATATCGTTTTGGATCAGGTTGTATAGAGCTTCGGCGGTCGCCTCAACCTGAGCCTTCACGTCATCGTGGATATCGCTTGCGGCGTCATAGTCGGCTGGGTGCGACGCACCTCGCGGCAACATCATTCCCATTGCCTCGGTGATTGTGCTCATGGTGTTCGCTGTGAACATGGCACCGCAGGTACCACTTCCGGGCATCACGTTCCGTTCAACCTCGTTGAATTCTTCTTGAGTGATCCGATTAGCTCGCATTGCTGCTCGTGCTTCGGCCCAGTCGAGAATAGTCAGGTTGTTACCTTTGGATGCCCATGGCTCAATGCTAACGCACCCGGGTGAGCTAGTTCCTGGGTAAATAACGAGTCCGAAGTCGTTAGTGCGTGCCAGGGGCATCATTGCTGCCGCGCCCGTCTTATCGCAGCCTGAGATAACAACCATAGCTTCGCCATGATGTGCCCGATGCCCGATCTCGAACGAGTCGGCGATTATGTCTCGTGACACGAGGCTGTAGCTGGCGTTGGGTGAACCTTGAGTGAGTGCATCAGAGACTGCTGGAGCGCCAACGACTAACCCTTGTCCTCCGCGCGAAGAAATCGACTCCGAAAGTAGGTCTGATATGCGTTCGACTCTGTTGTTGCAGCGATGAGCATTTGTGTAGGCCCCCGCTACTGTAACGATTGTGTTTTTTGTGGCGATAGTCTCAGGCTCAAAGCCTGCCGCCCTCAACTCTAAGCTTGCCCGTTTCCAATGATTACCTGCCATCTTCTTATACTACTTTCCAAAATTAATGGCGTCTGACGCGATCGAATAAGACGAGGGAGGCTTGTTTAGGGTAAAGATAAGCGTGTCAGGTATAAACGGAAAGCTAGCTAAGGCATGTTTTTGTGCTTGCCAGTAGCGCTTGATGGGCTTATGGCGCCGTTGCGTTCACCCGCAGGAAATCATGGACAACGTCGCACGGGTTTCTCTCTGACACACAAAAAGTCAACATGCTTTTTGCAGTAGGGGCGTAGCGACTGCCGGAGGTAACGGTAGTTGCTACGCAGGTTTGTCTCAATAACCGTTGAGTCTCATATCAAAAATCAGTTCTCCAACTATCAGCTGCCAGGATTTGGGAGCACTCCGGAATGACCTCGTGTCCGACACGGGTGATCTGTTCATGAATTTCTTCAACCTCGCCAGAAGGGCAATCCATCTTCGCGACGACTAGGGAATAGCCTGCGGTTGCAAATTTTTCTAAATCTTCAAGTACTTGCTGAGCAGTTCCAGTGCATATTTTCCTAGGCGTTTGGTGGGCGAGGGAATCATCGCTGTCAGTGACTCTCATAGTCGTGGCAGCCATCATGATGAAGGTCGAGGGGTCTCTTCCAGCTTTGTCGAGGTCGGCTTTGACAATGGCCTGGAGATCAGCGTGACGGTTCGGATCAGCGAAGGGGTCAAGAAACACTGGATAAAAACCGTCGCAATAAGCTGCCGCTCGACGCGCTCCGAGCGGAGACATCCCTCCATAGATAATCGGTGGGTGAGGCTTCTGTGAAGGCTTGGGATCCATAGAAACGTCCGAAAATGAATAGTAGTCACCGTCAAAAGAAACAAAATCGTCTTGCCAACTTCGCTTGTAAATTTCGATGCATTCAACTGTTCGTTTCCCGCGCTCAGCAAATGGAATACCAAGCGCATCAAACTCTTCTTCCATCCAGCCAGCCCCAACTCCTAGCAGAAGACGGCCTCCAGACAGCACGTCCACCGTGGCAAACTGGCGGGCGTCGCTTAAGGGCGCCCGATAGGGCGCAACGAGGACACTAGTACCGAGCTTAATTCTGGT
>DMOB01000109.1:0-8653 GCA_003452475.1 Acidimicrobiaceae bacterium
CCTTCGCTTTCTGAGTCAAGGCGCCCAACAGGAAAAACTCTTTCGATCTGAGGAACAAGACCAACTACGGTGGGTCTACCAGAAGGATCTTTCGAAGTCGAAATTACTCCAACTGGCTTGTTCAGGAGATAGTGAACTAATGAAGAATCTCTAAGCAGCGGGACTTCATCGATAAGGACAACGTCTGTCGAGCTCACACGGTTTCCGAGCACGGCGACGCGGTCACCTATTTTTACTCGTCCTGCCTCGATCATTTCTTCGCTGACTCTGCGACTGGCAATTCCGAACCTAGCCATAATTTTTTGGAGTCGCTCAGGTGATTCCTCTTCGGTCACTCTGCTATCCCCGAGTCATCCTCCGAGCTATTTCGAAGCGCTAACTCAAGAGTCTCGAATATTTCTGACTCTGGCACGAACTCCCCAAGGCTAGGTAATTCTTCTAAGTTATCCAGACCTAGCCGTTCCAAAAAACTTGGAGTTGTTCCGTACAATCCTGCGCTGCCAGGTCCCGAATCTCTCGCGACTTCGTTGATGTACCCGCGCTGCTGAAGAGTACGCACGACGCCATCTACATTAACCCCACGGATCGCAGAAATTTGGGCGCGTGAAATGGGTTGTTTGTAGGCGACGATAGCGAGCGTTTCAAGCGCTGCAGATGACAACCGAGTCATTTGACCTTCGAGAATAAACCGCTCCACATATGGAGACTGGGCCTCCACCGTTTGATAACGGTAGCCCCCAGCAATCCTTGCGATAGTAAACCCACGGCCTTCATCTTCGTAACTATCAGCTAGGTAGCTGCATAAAGACACAACTGTCTCTGTCGAAATTTCTAGTATCTGTGCAAGTAGTCCTACTTCTACCGGTTGCTCGGCCACCATAAGAATTGCTTCCAACGCAGCTCCTACATCCGACGACGGAGCAACAAGATCTATTTCAGGATCTAGACTTCGTTCATCCTCGAAACTTCCAGCGTCATTAGGCAAGGACTGCTGGGATTCAACCTGCGCTGCTATAGCGTTAAAAGTTTCATCGTGTGAAAAAGGTTCAGAGCGCTCAGCCATCGTAACCATCAGCTTTTACTGAAACTAGAACGCCATCCTGCTCGCCAATCCAACGAATAGAAATATCGCCAAAATGGTCATCTTGTTCGAGTTCTAAATACCCTTGTTTGAACAATTCTAGAACAGCTAAGAATCGAACTACTATCTCTATTCGGTCGACAAATCCTTCTGTTAGTCCCCTAAAGCTCATAGTTCCGGCCCGGGGAAGCTCGTCAATCATCTCGACCATCGCATCCGTAACGCTTGCGGTGATCGGTGCCACGTGGTGCAGGTCTACTGATTGGCGCGGCTTTGGCGTCAAAGCCCTAATAAAGGCAGTTCTCAGATCTTCGGCACTAATCCCTTCAAGAAGATCTGGGGCTAGCGCGAAAAAACGCTCATCGGGCCCGGCTCGTCTCGCATATGACAAAGAAGCTACCGTAGATAGTTGCCGTAATACTTCAGCCGCATTTTTGAAAGTTTTACATTCGACCAAACGAGCGAGCAGGAGGTCACGCTCTTCCCAAATTCCTATATCCTCATCAAGATCTAAATCATTTGTCGCTGGCAAAAGGCGCCGAGTCTTTAACTCAACCAAAGTTGCGGCGATCAGTAAAAACTCTGTCGCCATCTCCAGGTCAATTTGGCCAGTTACTTCTCGCTCTTCCCTAACCCGTTCGACCATCTTATCGAGCTCAGCCAAGTAGGCATCTACGATCCTGGTTAATGAAACTTCGTAAATATCTACTTGGTCCTGCAAAATAAGATGTAGCAACAGATCAAAAGGACCATCATAAACTTCGGTATGCACCTCATAGGCCATTGCTTCACGATAGCCCAGCAAATGACATTGGTGTAACTCCATAGGTCACAGTTATTAATAAAATTTTAATTTTTTGTAGGTGCTCTTACCAAAGGTTCTCATTCTTCTTTCCTGTATCTTCTCCACACATGACACGAGTGCTTTCGGGAATTCAGCCAACCGGCGACATACACCTTGGTAACTACCTTGGAGCATTGCGCCAATGGACATCTGATCAGCATGAACACGATAGTTTTTACTGTGCCGTTGATTTACATGCAGTCACAGTCCAGCAAGATCCAGAGCAGTTAAGATCAAAGACTCTAGAGACTATGGCTACTCTGATCGCCATCGGGTTAGATCCTGATATCTGCACCTTATTCGTTCAAAGTCAAGTTCATCAGCACACAGAATTATCCTGGCTTCTTGAGTGCACGGTGTCATACGGTGAGCTCAAACGAATGACACAGTTCAAAGATAAAGCGGCTAAACAAGGAGACTCTGGACAAGAGCACATCTCTGCTGGACTCTTCACCTACCCAGCCTTAATGGCTGCTGATATTTTACTCTACGACGCAGACCGCGTTCCGGTCGGCGATGACCAAAGACAGCATTTAGAGCTAACCCGAAATATTGCTGAGCGATTCAACAGCCGTTACGGCAATACTTTCACCATCCCTGAAGCAGCGATTCCTGCAGTGGCAGCAAGGGTCATGGACCTTCAATCTCCGAACGTAAAAATGTCAAAGTCTCTTAACTCCCCTCAAGGAACGGTTGGATTATTCGACGAACCCTCAACTATTGGAAAAAAATTCAAAAGAGCAGTTACCGACTCTGATAACGATGTTCGCTACGACTGGGCGAAGAAACCAGGAGTCTCGAACCTTCTTTCGATTCTAGGGGCAACAACAGGAATGGGCCCTGAGATTCTTGCTGACGAATATCATCAATACGGGCCATTGAAAAATGATGCAGCAGATGCGGTCATTGCAGCGATTTCTCCAATACAAGTGAAGCGAGCTGAACTACTCAGCGACAAAGCTGAGTTGAATAGAACTATCTCAGCTGGGGCAGAAAAAGCGCGCCAAGTCGCTGCTAAAACCGTCGCTAAGGCCAAAGAAGCAATGGGATTTTTATAAGCTTGACCTTGACTCTCTTACTAGGACTTTAGAGCGAGCCCCGTTCATCTCTTTGGATTCTTCCGCCTTTAAAAACTGAAACTTCATTAATGTTGGAACGTGTTGCGCCAACACACCATGACCGGAATCCAAACACAAAGATCGAGACTCCCACGACTGTTCCGAGCATCGCACCGATTCCAGTAACTGCTGTGAACCCAGACGACAGGAATATGACGAAAAAACCGCTGAGCATCGTTCTAACGTTTCTGTCCCGAAGTCGCAACGGGGCTCGCTTGAGTCCTGGGTTTCTCTCTTCCAAAGTTTCAATTACTGTCTTCTCAAATCGAGATTTGAGTAACGATGCGTCATCAAAATTTATGTCTTCCCACGTCTCCGCTACTGCATAATCTTCTGCAGCGTGCATAACAGTTCCGATGTCTTGAGGAGCTGGCCTTCCCGCGGAAACTCTCTCCGCTGCTTCGGGATCGCGCTCTATCAACCAATTTCTGAATGCCTCAAGACCTCCGGCCAATTCGACTCGTTGCTCAGGCGTTATAAACCCGCGTGCTTTTTGTCTAGCCTTCGATATAGATTCATCAACCGCTGGGACCTTAAACGTTCCAGCACGGTCTCCGTGAATTTCCAGAAAGACCGCCTGTAAGTGACTAGTAAGTTCCGTCCCGTTCATAATCTCAATTTCCAATTAGTCTGCTCATCGGCCTCTTCTAGAATTCTCCCTAGATAACGATCTACAGTCCAATTTTGTTGTTCGAAATGATGCTCATTTGCCCACGCACAAACGAAAGGATCGCTACCAGCAAGCTTTAAGAGTTCGGCGCCAACGCTGGGATAGCAGAGGTACTGCCCCACTTCGCTACCTAAAACTCGACTATTCATCCAATCTTGAGCTAATTTCTTAGTGATAAAAAAACTGATTACGGTCGCAAAGACGCGGAACAAAGCGCTGCTCGAAGCTTTCGATTTACCAATGTCATGCAAAAGCGCTGCCTTAATGACTACCTGGTCATTAGGAAGAATTTTTTCCACATTCTTGGCGACGCTTATGCAGTGGCGTCGGTCAGCCGAGCCCATATTTACCCATAGCTCTATCTCCGACGGTGACAACTTCGAATGAGCCCATGAATCATCTATTTCATGCAGCTTGGGCTTTCGGACCGTCTCAAGAAAACGAAGAGGAAGATGAAGTGCTGAACGTCGCATTAGCCAAATATTACTTCTTAGACTTCAAAGTTGCGCCCTAGGGTGAGCTGAGTCATAAACGTCGCGAAGCACTTGTTGACTTACTAAGGTGTACCGTTGCGTGCTGGTAATGGAAATATGTCCCAGTAGTTCTTGGACAGTTCGAATATCGGCACCGTGGTTAAGCATATGAGTAGCACAGGAATGCCGAAGAACATGGGGGGTCAGCTCAGGTCCCAATCCGACATTGTCGCCATGTCCTCTGACGACTAACCATGCGCCCTGTCGACTTAACCGACCACCTCTGGCATTAAGAAACACTGCAGTTTCAGCTTCTCGAGACGCCCACACTTCAGGACTTAACACCGGTCGACCGCTGCTACCAAGCCAATCGATCAACGCATCTGACGCGAGCCGTCCGATTGGAACGATTCTTTCTCGGTTGCCTTTACCTAAAACCCGCATAAGAGATGCATCAATATCTATGTCGCCGAGTGATAAACCAACTAGTTCACTGATACGAAGCCCCCCTCCATAGAGCACTTCCAAAATTGCCCTATCTCTTTTCGTTAATGGGCTAACGCCCAGAGGAGATCCTAGTAAGGCCTCTATTTGGTTCTCGCTTAAAGCCCGCGGAAGGCCCTTCGGCACTTTTGGCACATCAAGAACAGCTGTCGGGTCCTCAGGTAATAGTCCTTCGATTGTTAGAAATCTGTACAAGGACCTAACAGCGACTGTAGCTCGAGCTACTGTCGATGGAGCCCTTCCTTTCTCTTTGAGAAAAGCTATGTATTTAGCTAAATCTTTCGTTCCAGCTTCAGAAAGGGTCAGTTTATACTTAGTTAGCCAACCGATAAAGGTAGTGAT
This sequence comes from Acidimicrobiaceae bacterium, assembly GCA_003452475.1. GTDB lineage: Bacteria > Actinomycetota > Acidimicrobiia > Acidimicrobiales > Poriferisodalaceae > UBA9040. The sequence continues at coordinate 5,033 of DMOB01000109.1, forward strand.
ATCGCGTCTGTAAGCATTTAAAGTCGTGGGAGCTCGTCCTTTTTCAGACGCGAGCCACGTCAGAAAATCTTCAACTTCCAACGGCAAAGCATCGCCTACCATCGGCTCATTGCTCTCTATGCATTAAGCCGATGCAAGGCCACTGACAACCCGGCAATAGTTTTCGCATCTACCAGCTGTTTGGTTTCTATCATCATGGGGATATCCGATAACCGGACACACTCAACGGTCATACTCTCCTCTTCAATACCGTCGGCTTCTCGACTACCAGCTTCCAAGCCTAAAGCTAAAAATATCGAAATTTGTTCATCGCTGAATCCAACGGCTGTACGAAGCGTCATCAGATAATCCATAGTCTTCGCTGAGTAGCCGACTTCTTCCATTAGCTCTCTGTGAGCCGTATCGATTTCATTCTCGCCTGCTATATCTCGAAGTCCGGCTGGAATCTCAAGTAACCAGTCGCCGATCGTCGGCCTGAACTGTCGTACTAGATAAACGTGCTCTAAGTCTTCTGTTATCGGAACAATAGCAACAGCGCCATTATGTCGAACAACATCTCGTTCGAATTCCTGACCTAGATGATCAACCCACTTAGTCTGCTCCACAGCGAAGGCGTAACCTTCAAATACCTGCTCTGCAGAAAGCATCCTAAATGACGGTACCAGTGGTTCGTGACCAGACTTATCGGACACTGTTTAGTCGACCGACTCAATTGGAGTTTTGATCAGGTGCGGATTTCTTCCTTCTGAGCGAGCTAGCGCAGCGCCAATCAGACCCCGAAATAATGGCGCCGGCGCATCAGGGCGGCTCTTGAATTCAGGGTGTGCCTGAGTTCCGACCCAGAAAGGATGATTTTCAAGTTCAATAAACTCGACTAATCTGCCATCTGGAGAAAGCCCACTGCATAAAAGCCCTTCAGCTTCCATAGGTGACCTATAGTCGTTGTTCACTTCATAGCGATGGCGGTGCCTTTCGTATACGAGATTATCCGCATACATTGCAGCAATTCGACTTCCTTCAGCCAGCCGAGCGGGATAGACACCGAGCCTCATAGTTCCGCCCATGTCAATAACATCTTTTTGAGATTCCATTAAATCTATAACCGGATGTAGGGTTGTTAAATCAAATTCCCGACTAGTCGCTCCTGCTAGCCCCAGCTTGTTACGACAAAAATCGATGACCATAACCTGGAGTCCTAAACATATGCCTAGACATGGGATATTGTTCTCACGCGAGAACTGAGCTGCAGCAATCTTTCCCTCAATACCGCGCTCGCCGAAGCCTCCCGGAATAACTATTCCGTCTAGGTGCCCGAGGCGACCAGCCGCTAACAACCCTTCAACTTCTTCAGCTTGTATCCATTCAAGCTGGACTTTTGTTCCATGGTAGTAGCCACCATGTCTTAGCGATTCAACAACCGACATATACGCATCTGGGAGGCTCACATATTTACCAATAACTCCTATTAGAACCGTATCTTCCAGCATTTCTATACGGTTGACTAAGTCAGTCCAAGAAGATAGGTCAGGAACCAACCCAGTTAATCCCAAAATGTCACACACATAATCATCTAGACCCTCGTCATGCAAGATCAAGGGAACTTCATACAAGTTTCCCACATCTGGCGCATTAACCACTGCTGAGATATCGACATCGCATAGCCGTGATATTTTGTCGCGCAGAGAAGGTTCAATTGGCTCTTCGCTTCGAAGAACCACCGCATCAGGCTGAATTCCGCGACTTCGCAGTTCAGTAACTGAATGCTGTGTGGGTTTTGTTTTTTGTTCACCAGAAGGCCCTATGAAGGGCACGAGTGTCACGTGAACGTAGCAAACATTTCCACGTCCAACGTCCAGCCGCATTTGCCTAATGGCTTCGAGGAACGGCAGAATTTCTATATCCCCTACGGTGCCACCCACTTCTGTAATGACAACATCAGTATCATTCGCAGACAGACGGTTGATACGTCGTTTAATCTCATCGGTAATGTGAGGAATCACTTGGACCGTTCGTCCAAGAAATTCTCCACGGCGTTCCGCTGCGAGAACCGTTTGATAAATCGATCCGGTTGTAGCATTTGAATCTTTGCTAAGAGGTACGTCTATAAATCGTTCGTAGTGTCCTAAATCTAAATCTGTTTCGCCTCCATCGTCTGTTACGAAAACCTCCCCATGCTCAAAGGGATTCATGGTTCCAGGATCGACGTTTATATAGGGATCAAATTTTTGCATTGTTACCTTGAGCCCACGACTTTTCAGAAGTCGACCTAATGACGAGCCCGTTATCCCTTTTCCCAACCCGCTGGCAACGCCGCCTGTGATAAAGATGTGCTTGGTCATGTCCAAATTCCCGACTCGTTCCCTTCGAACATAGCTTGTCTTAAGTCATTTCTTCGGCATGCTCTTGTAAAGGTTTTCAAATTTAGACAAAGTTGACCAGATTTCATCGAGGAAATGAAGATCCCATATTGTCTAAGCGACGCAAAACTTGATTCCTTGCGATTAATGAGCTGAAAGATACCCTTTCGCTCAATAAATTAAGGCCCAACAGGGCGGCAAGAAGGAACCATTCAATACGGTCTGAAGCAACGAGGATCGTCGTGAAACCTATTATTGCTCCTAACGCATTCACACCGCTGTCTCCTTGCATATGTCTCTCTAAAAGTTCTGAAGGCATCAATCCTACTGCCGCTCCTACTATCGCAGAAGCCCACGCCGTGCTTACTAGAGCCGATGGGCTCGCCCATAAGGCCACAGACCCGACCAGAACAACCCACCAGACAATACCTACTTTTGTTGCACGGCCAGGAGCACGGTCGAAGAGGTTTAGTAGGTTTGCCGAACACGCTACGATCAACACAGCTCTGATTAGCTGAACCCAAGTAGTAGTAGCATCCGCAACAACTAACGCTATTGCTGAAATAGCAAGGCCTCCGACTAACTTAAAGAGTCCTGAAGTCATTTTTCGCTCCCGCAGCAGAGCCTTCAAGTGCCCAATAAAACCCCCACCACTTTCTTGAGGCGATACGTCATCAAAAAATCCTAAGACGCAAAACGTTGCCAAGAGAAGAAGTACGGACATTCCGTGCTTGACTCTCAACGAATCTTGAAAATTTACAATTAAGCTGACAGTGCTGGCTAGAGCTACAAGAACAGACAGCATTCCAGAAACGGCAACTAATCGTTGGCCTCTATAGTTAGGTTTCATCCACGGCTCTCTGTGCAGCGAAGACCCCAAACGGCCCCAAGCCAATAGTCCCCCGAGTCCTGAAACTACAAAAACGCCCAGTGTTAAGATCACTTCCACTCCCCCGTAAACGGAATTTTAACAACAGCTGCCAGAGTGCTACGCCAACCTAAGCGAGACGCTGCAGCTTTCAACAAATCTGCACCCTGAATTCCTCGATGAATGAAACCAGCGATATTCCTGCCAGATGCCCGATGAATAAACGGCACTTCTGCTTCAAGAATTCGAGCATTCTTTGCTGCTACATCAAGGGTCATTCCTACCTCCAGACCGAAGCCGCTCGCTAGATTTAAAGATCTTAGCAGCGGGCCTTTAATGGCTCGCTGCCCTGAGAGCGGTTCTTCAAACGATCTGCCAGTTGCAGACAAGAGTATC
>DMOB01000021.1:0-4056 GCA_003452475.1 Acidimicrobiaceae bacterium
TGCGCATCTGCAGAAACAGTTAAGTATGCGACAAACTCGTTTCTTGCTATGAAGGTATCTTTCGTGAACGCGTTAGCAGCAGTCTGCGAGGTGGTTGGAGCGGACATAGATTCGGTTGCCAAAGGGCTTGGGACTGATAACCGTGTAGGTCCGAAGTTCTTGCAGCCTGGACCTGGATGGGGAGGTTCATGTTTCCCTAAGGATATGCAAGCGCTAGTTCGCCTAGCATCCGATTCAGGCTACAAATTTGAGCTTTTGGAAGCTGTGATAGACGCAAACGCTCAGCAATTTAAGCGAATAGCGTCGAAAGTAGAAAAAGCTGTTGGCAAACCACTTCAAGGAGTGCATGTAGCTGTCCTAGGTTTGACATTTAAGGCGGGGACCGACGATGTCCGGAACTCGCCTGCCATTGCTGTTTCCCAACTAATGTCGGATCTCGGCGCTCAGTTAAACTACTATGACCCGTTAGTCGAATTGCTCCCATTGGGGTTATCAGATGGTATTGTCCATGACTCAGCAGAGAAAGCAGTTACGAATACTGAAGTGATCGTTATTCTGACAGAATGGCCAGAGTTTAAAGACTTGGACTGGAAAAAATTTCAACGAATTGCAAAGGCGCCCAAGATAGTCGATGCCCGAAATTTACTAAATCCCCGGACCTTAAGAGACATAGGTTTTGAGTACACGAGCCTTGGACGCAAATAAGTGAGCTTAAACGCTAGAGAAGAACTGGTGTCTTTTCTCAGGAGTGCATAGAGCCGTGGTCGCTGAGATACGCGTGTTGATGACCGTTGAAGCCGCTTGGCATCAGGTCCCGGGAGGAACTGCCCGAGTAGCTCTCGACTTAGCTTCAGCGCTAGACGAGCGGCCAGATATTCAGGTTCAAGGGCTTGCAGCGATGCACCGAAAAAAAGCATTGGGAGATTGGCGTCCGTCAATTAATGTGTTACATCACAGGCTCCCACGTTTACTTTTGTATGAATCTTGGTCTAGGTCGCAGTGGCCAAAAGCAAAATGTTCAAATAGCGCAGACCTCATCCACTCGACAACGATTATCACCCCACCTGCAAGCTCGATTCCGTTGGTCGTCAACGTGCATGATTTGGCATTTAGAAAATTTCCCGATCGTTTTCCAAAACGTGCACGTCTACTATTCGAACGATCGTGGAAAAGGGTACTGGAAAGAGCTGACGCTGTTCTTTCTCCGTCGAAAGCAACGTCAGATGATCTTAGGGCGGGCGGTCTCGACCGGGGGAAATTACACCTAATTCCTCTTGGACATAACCCAATAGAAGTAAGCGAAATTGTGCAAGCCTCAACATCTAAAAAATTCGGTATTGGGGAGCAATTCATTTTGGCCGCTGGAACCTTAGAACCCAGGAAAAATGTTCCTAGCCTGCTGAAGGCATTTGAAAAAATAGTGCATGAGACAGAGTCACAGTTAGTGCTTGCCGGGCCCATTGGGTGGGGTGTCTCCGTTAGTCAACTTCTTGGGTCAGTATCAAAAGCAACGCAGGATAAAATAATCGTGACTGGAGCCGTTTCTCGAGAGGAGCTAGCGGCGTTGTATTTCAGAGCGACTGCTTTTTGCTATCCCAGTTTGTTAGAAGGTTTTGGTCTCCCAGTTCTAGAAGCGATGTCATATGGCACAGCCGTAGTGACCTCTAAAGATCGATCGACAGAAGAGGTCGCTGGAGTTGCGGCGCTGACAGTAGATCCGCTATCAGTTGACGAAATAGCAGAGGCCTTAAAGTTGGTCCTAACTGATGCGTCGGTTGCGAAAGAGCTCGGAGATCTTGGAAGAGAGCGGGCAAAACTGTTCACATGGAAAGCAGCAGCAGCTTCAACAGTCGACGTTTATAGGAGTCTCCTATGACCGATGTGAGCATAAACCTTATGTGGCTTCGACCCGGATTGACTGGAGGGTCGGAGAATTTCGCGATCAACCTACTCAAAGCGATAGCAGAACACAAGGCGCGAATAAATATCGAAATTGTTGCCCCAACAAACGTTTTTGAGGCGTACCCATTTCTGTCAACTGAATTTGAAACCAAGATCACGAAAGTCCAGTCGAACCGTGTCAGACGAGTTGTCTCAGAGAATTTAGTGTTTAGAAATCACAGGTCAAGTTCGATGGTTCACCATATGGGAGGTACTGCTGCGAGAACTCCTAGCGGTACAAAGGCAGTAACGACAATCTATGATCTTCAGTTTTTGGAATACCCGGAAAACTTTTCAGTACCTAAAAAACTTTTCTTAGGTAAGGCAGTTCCTGCTGCAATCAAAGGCAGCGATGTTGTTTGTGTCACAAGCAAATTTGTGGCGGAGTCTGTGCTCACCCGGTTTGATGTTCCCGAAAGCTCTATTAGAGTTATAAAGCCCTCAATTGCTGCGCCAGAAATTGTTAGAGATAAGAGTGGAATTAAGACGCCATTTGTCATGTTCCCTGCCGTCACTTGGCCACATAAAGGTCACAAATTTTTAATTAAGGTAATGGAATTAACCGAGTCAGATGTGACGCTAGTTCTGACAGGTGGTAGAGGCCAGGCCCATTCTGAAGTGATGCAGTGTATTAGCAAGTCGAAAGCCACGAATCGGATCGTGCATTTAGGAAGCGTCCCTTCGACAAGGCTCGAAGCTCTCTATGCAGAAGCCCTTGCGCTTGTCTTTCCCTCGGAGTACGAAGGTTTCGGCCAGCCGCTTATTGAAGCGATGGCACGTGGTTGCCCAGTTCTATCGAGCGATCAGGGCGCAATCCCGGAAACAGTCGGAGATGGTGGAGTCACTCTTCCCAAAGACGAGTTAATCTGGGCAGAAGAAATTTCTAAGCTAAAAAACAAATCGCATCGCGAAAATCTCCGAAAACGAGGAATATTGCGATCTAAGCAATTCACTTCGACTGAGGCGGCAGCTAGCCAAGTAGCCGTATACAACTCTATGATTGCTCTCTAAGGCGTGGGTATGCGAGTTCTTGTATTATGTCCTCACTTTGAACCAGATACTGCGCCGACAGGCCTTGTGATGACGCGACTCGTCGAAGAGTTAAGAAAGAGAGAACATGACGTCCATGTGATTACATCTTTACCTTGGTACAAAACTCATTCGGTTGACTCAGAATGGACTGGCCGGTTGGTTAGGAAACATGCTACGTCGTCGGGTTCAATTACCAGATTACATCCGATGACTTCGGCGAAAAAAAACAATCTAGTAGCGCGAGCTCTCGCCTTCGGAATGTTCAGCATGATCTCGGCGCTCGCAGGAGTTGCTCAGAAGCGATGTGACGTGATTCTGGTCATGAGTCCACCTCTTACACTTGGGATGGCTGGATGGCTGGCTGCTTTGCGACACCGAGCTCCGCTAGTGCTCAACATTCAAGATATTCACCCGGAAGCAGCTGTGGCAACAGGCTCTATCACTAATCCAAAAATTATCTCAATTCTTGAGGCGCTAGAGTCACTTAGCTACAAAAAAGCTGATGCTATTACCGCACTTTCTGATGATCTGCGCCTCAATATAGCGAGCCGGATTGAACACCCAGACAAGGTGAGAGTCATCCCAAACTTTGTTGACACTGATTGGATATATCCAGACTCCAGGTTCAATAATTACCGAACGTCGCTAGGACTGACCGATGAAGTAGTGATTATGTATGCAGGCAATCTGGGCTATTCGCAACCTATAGAAATTGTCATTGATGCAGCGCGCAGGCTACAGCATCATCAAGAAATAGTTTTTGTAATTAACGGAGAAGGAAGCCGACGGGCAGAACTTGAGGCAAAAGCTGCGGGCCTCGAAAATATGCGATTTGTGGATTTCTCATCTTATGAAGATCTCAATGAAGTACTTGCGGCAGCGGATATTCATCTTATTTTGTTGAAACCGGGACTAGGGACTGCGAGTGTGCCATCGAAGCTGTATTCGATTTTGGCCGCTGGGCGACCAGTGCTTGCAAGCGGGGACACGGGTACCGAGATAGATCTTGTTGTATCTAGAAGCGGCGCGGGCCGCAGCGTCTCATCGAACAATAATGATTTATTTGTAGAAACTTTAATAGCT